>DATGLK010000018.1 GCA_035294265.1 Candidatus Binataceae bacterium | reverse complement strand
GGGCGGTATTATTCGGCAGCTTTCGGATGGGACAACTGGCGCGCCGCAAGCCTGATGGCTCGCTAACCGTAGCGATGGTGCAGGGCAATATCCCCCAAAGCATCAAATGGGACCCGGCCTTCCGGCCCAACAGCTTCAATGTTTACGTAAGCCAAAGCCAGGCCGCGGCACGCCACCATCCCGACCTGATCGTCTGGCCTGAAGCCGCCGCCGCCTTTTATGTTCAGCCCACCGCGCTATACCCACCGATGCTGGCCGATGATGCCGCCTATCGTCAGCGCCTGCTGGAGTTGGGGCGCCAGCTCGGCGTGCCGATTCTGTTCGGCGCTCCGGCTTTCGGGATCACCGATCACCAGGTCAACTCTTACAATCGTGCCTACCTTATCTCCGGCCAGGGACAAATTGTCGATTACTACGACAAGATCGACTTGGCGCCCTTCGCCGAGTATGTCCCCGGTCGCCGTTTCTTCGGCTATTTCGTCAACAAGATCGTGGTTGGATTGGGCGAATTCGAACCCGGCCGGCGCCAGACCATCTTTGATGTGGCGGGTACCAAGCTGGGAGTGTTGATCTGCTATGAGGGAATTTTCCCCGACTTAGCGCGCCGCGCGGTCAAAGCAGGCGCCGACGTCCTGGTCAACATCACCAACGACGCCTGGTACGGCGACAGTTCAGCCCCCTACCAACTCCTGGCGATGTCGGCCTTGCGCACGGTAGAAACCCACACCCCGATGGTGCGCGTGGCCAACACCGGCATCAGCGCGGTGATCCAACCCGACGGTGCGATCATCGACCGTACCCGTCTGTTCACACGCGGCACCGAAGTAGAAACCGTGACCTGGCGCCATGCCGCCACGCTCTATACCGAGATGGGCGATTGGTTCGCTGAGTTATGCTTCGCGCTGATGTTGGTTGGGCTGGCGGCAGCACTGGTTTTTCGCCGGCAAGCCGGCGCGGCCGAATCCCAGCGTCAACTCTCCGTCAACAGCCATCGCCAAGCCGGCTGAAGCCAACCCGGTTGTGCTGGTGGAGGGGGAAGCGCATTTGCCGGAAGCACATCTGGCTCCCCGTCCCGCGAAGCTTACGCTGCGGTATTCGGATTTGAATTTCAGACCGAAATTTCGCAGTGCTAAAGCTGGGGCGCGACGGCGGGCTCTCGTCGTTTAGGCGCCATATCTTTCAAACGCGCGCTGGTTAAACCCTGCGTTTCATATCTCGGAGCGCCCACCAATGCGAAGGTGGATCCGAACAGCGTAGTTCACTGCTGAATCGCACCGGGATCGAACGGCGGAGGATCAAAATCATCTGCTTCCTCGATCCGGAGCGCCACCGTCATCGTCTGCTTGCCGCCTGCGCTGCGGTATACCCCACGCAGCGGGGGTACATCGGCGTAGTCGCGCCCCACCGCCACCCGGATGTGATGGTCGGTAGTGGGACAACCGTGGGTGGGATCCAAGCCGGTCCAGCCGCTGGCCGGGAGCAGAACTTCGCACCAGGCGTGGCTGGCCTGCTCGCCCAGCAAACGCCCCTGCCCGGGATCGACCTTGGGAGCGAGATAGCCCGAAACATAACGGGCGGGAATTCCCGCCAAGCGCAGTAAGCCAATGGTCAGGTGAGCAAAATCCTGGCATACCCCGCCGCCCATGCTCAGGATGTGGTTGAGATCCGAGTTGACGTTGGTGGTCCCGGGCTCGTAAGCGAATTGGTCGCGCACCCAGGCCACGATGCGACAGGCGTAATCGGCCACCGCTTCGTTCATCGCCGGCTTGACCATCCAGAAGAGATTTTTGAGCTGGCGGCTGAAGGGCACCAGGCGGCTTTCCTGGAGAAAGTCGTACTGCTCTTGGGCGCGCATCGCGTCCCCGGCCAGGAACTCGGCCATCGTGTAATCGCGCTCCTCGCGATCGTCAAGCGAGGAGTGATTTTCGGGCGCCGAGCGCTCCACCAGCGAATCGGTGATGACCAGCAGGCGGCGATGGGGAATATCGACGGAAATTGCGTGCACGATGTTGTCGAAAGCGTCGCGATATTCCAGCACCGCGCCGTAAGGGACAACCTCCAGGCGAAAGCCCAGGGTGCGCTGGCTGCGACTGGGCCGCGGCTTGAGGCGCACTTCGTTGTGCGACTCGTAAGCCGGCTGGTCATACTCGAAGCGCGTCAGGTGACGAATCAAAAATCGCATCGCCCTCACTCAGTCTTCAGATAGGCGGCAAAGACCTCATCACCTACGCGCGCGCAATCAGCTTGCAGACTGAGCAGATATTCGTGCAAACCAGCCTCGATCGCCTCTCGCGCGTTGTCGCGGCTGAGTCGCTCTACCAAAGCGATTGCGGTGGGGCTCACTGGGACTGGCCGAGGCGTGGGCGCCGCGGCCGCAATTCGTTCCAAAGCAGCGAGCAAGCGCTTTAGGCTGAAACGGGCGGCGCGGGGGAAGGCGGGATCGAACAGGAGAAACTCCACCACCTGTTCGATCCCGATGGCGTTGCCGTAGGTGGCCCGGTAGGCCTCCAGGGCCGAAGCACTGCGCAACAGCGCCGCCCATTGCCCCAGATCCAGCGCCGTACCCACATCTTCCACCCGGGGCAGAAGAAAATGGTATTTCACGTCGAGCAGCCGGGTGACGTCTTCGGCCGCCTCCAGGCTGCGGCCCACGAGCAGGAAATCAAACCCAAGGTCGCGCGGCAGCGTGTTTTCCACCACCCCCGACAGGCGATAGAAGCGCTGGCGCAGGTCGAAGAAGAACGCGTACACCCCCGGCTCCTGGAAAGCCGCGGACTCCCAGTTGCGCGAATCCAGATATAGGGTGTTGACCTCCAGCCACAGCTCCGAGGAGATGTGATTGCGCAGGGCGCGGCAGTTCTCGCGCGCCAGCGCGATACAGTTGCGGATCGCGGAGGGGTTGCTTTCCTCTAGGGTGAAGAAGCGCAGCACGGAAACCTCGTCGGAGCTGGCGGAATAGCTGGCAAAGCTGGCGCGATCGCCGGTGATCGCCAGCAGCGGCAGCCAGCCCTCCGAGCTTTGCGGGCTCTGCACCAACAGATGGTAGTTGACGTCGACCAAGCGGGCCCGCCACTCGGCACGCTCCAGGTAGCGTCCCAGCCAGAACAGATGGTTGGCGATGCGCTTGAGCACGTTACTCGCCCAGCACCCAGGTATCCTTGCTGCCGCCGCCCTGCGAGGAATTGACGACCAGCGAACCCGGCCGCAGCGCCACCCGGGTCAAACCTCCAGCCAACAGGCGCGGGCAGGCACCCAGCAGCACGAACGGCCGCAGGTCGACGTGACGTGCAGCCAAGATGGGGAGGCCATCCTCGCCCTCGACCAAAGTGGGATGGACCGATAGGGCGACCATCGGCTGGGCCACGTAGCCGGCGGGATTGGCCTCGATCCGTGCTCGCGCGGCGCGCAATTCTTCCTCGCTGGCGCGCGGGCCAATTACGACCCCATAGCCGCCCGAAGCTCCGGTGGGCTTGATCACATACCGATCGAGATCGCGGAGCACCCGTTGGCGCACATCCGTTTCGCGCAGCAGGTAGGTCTCGACAATGGGCAGCAGCGGCTGCTCGCCAAGATAGTAGTAGATCATATGCGGGGTGTAGGCGAAAATTGCCTTGTCGTCGGCCACCCCGGTGCCGATCGCATTGACCACGGTGACCGCGCCGGCCCGAATCGCGGCGGTCAAACCGGCGACCCCAAGCATCGAATCGGGACGAAAAACCACGGGGTCCAGGTAGTCATCGTCGATGCGACGGTACAGGACATCGATCTGCTTGAGCCCGTGTACCGTCTTCATCCACAGCTTGTGATCGGCGCAGACCAGATCGCTGCCCTCGACCAGTTCGATCCCCATCTGCTGGGAGAGAAAAACATGCTCGAAGAAGGCGGAATTGAACGGGCCCGGGGTCAGCAGCGCCAGCGTGGGAGTGGAACTGTTGCCCGGCGCCAGCTCTCGCAGCGTGGCCAGCAGGTCGGCTGGATAACTCTCCACTCCACGCACCCTGCAGGTGCGCATCAGATGGGGCAGCAGACGGGTCATAACCAGCCGGTTCTCGATTACATAGGAGACGCCTGAAGGGGTGCGAAGGTTGTCCTCCAGCACGCAAAAGCGCCCTTGGGCGTCGCGCACCAGGTCGATGCCGGAGACCGCGCAGAACACGTCCGCCGTCGGTTTGATTCCCACCGCGCCACGCCGGTACTGGGACGATTCCATCACCAAATCGCGCGGCACGACGCCATCTTTGAGGATGTGTCCCTCGCCGTAGATGTCCGATAAAAAGGCGTTGAGCGCCTTGACCCGTTGAATTAGCCCGGCCTCCAAATGACGCCAAGTCGCCGCCTCGATGATGCGCGGGATGACGTCGAAAGGAAAAATGCGTTCGGCTCCCTCCTGCTCGTTGTAAACATTGAAGGTCACCCCCATCTGCAGCAGCATCTGCGCGGCCTCGGCGCGTAACCCCGCCAAGCTGCTCGCGCTCATCTGCGCGAGCCTTTCTACCAGCGCCTGATATCCCGGCCGCGGCTGCCATCGACAATCGAACATTTCGTCGTGAGCGCCGCTGATGTCTTGAGGGTGCCCGTATGCCTCGAAAATGGGCATTGCGCTGCCTAATGCACAGGCTGATTCCAGTGGTTCCACATCGCCTCTCCTTGTGCTTGTTAGGCTTGCCCTTCAGGGTGCCAGCCCTAACGCAAACCATATGCCCGCTGCATTAACCCCAGGGGAGATTGAAAAAAAGTTGCTGAAAGGGGAACTCCAACGGCGAGCGGGCGTTATAAAGTCGCTGCGGCGGTGTTAACTGCCGCCTAAACGGGTAAGCTTGTGCCATCCGCACATCAGGCTGAAGCGCAAGGTGAGCGGTAGCGTAACTTCAGGAGGTGACAATGGCTGCTTTAAGCTTGGCTCAGGCCAACTCGATCGTGGACAGCGCTCTGGCCGAAGCGCGGCGGCGAAATCTGGCGCCCCTGGCAGTGGCGGTTTTAGATGCCGGCGGCCATCACATCGTATTCAAGCGCGAGGATCGCGCCGGCATCCTGCGCTTCGACATCGCCACCGGCAAAGCCTGGGGAGCTTTGGGCATGGGCTTCGGAACGCGCGAGCTGGCGGCGCGGGCGGCGCGGATGGGCACCTTCATCACCGCGCTGGCGGCAACCAGCCATGGGCGTATCGTGCCCTCGGCCGGTGGAGTTCTCATCGGCGACAGCGCAGGCGAGATCGTCGGCGCAGTGGGGATTTCAGGCGATACCAGTGACAATGACGAGGCTTGCGCGTTGGTTGGAATCGGCGCGGTCGGACTGACCGCGATCCCGGGCCTCCCAGAGCGATAACGGGCTGGCCGGCGCTCCGTGGAATTTGGCCCAGCGCTGTCCGTTTGCGAGAAGCTTTTGGAATGGTGGGAGTAACACCTTGGCGCGGCGTCGGTGTAGCCCATTTTCGTCCATGCGCGAGCGGCTCGTGGATTCATGGACATTGCCGCCCCATGATTCAAGATGAGGAAGGGCAAGAGTGTGGGGTGTGGGGTGCGGTGCGCTTTAGGGCGTCAACGTACCGTAGAGCATCCGATACTGGCGCATACCGCCCACCACCTGTTTGACGTAGTTTCGAGTTTCGCTGTAGTCGATGTTCTCCACCCACTCGTCGTCGGGACCATTGAAGCGCGCCACCCAGCGCTGCACCGCGTCCTCGCCAGCGTTATAGGCCGCGACCGTTTTGAACAGGTCGCCGTCGAAGAGGTCGGAGAGTTGGCGCAGCTTGGCGCTGCCCAATTGAATGTTGATTTGAGGATCGAACAGCTCGGCAAGATTGAGGCTCATCCCTAGTTGAGCGGCAACCCGCTCCGCCGTCGCCGGCATTAATTGCATCAAGCCGCGAGCGTCAGCCGATGAACGAGCACGAGGATTGAACAGGCTTTCCTGGCGCGAGAGAGCCAGCAGCAGGAGCAAGGATAGGTGCTGGCGGGCGGCGGCCTGTCTGAACAGCGGCCAGTATGCCCGGGGATAGCGCAGCGGTTGCGCCTCATCGTCGGAGAGCGCTCCCAGTTTGGCCATCCGGCTGGCAGTGACCAGGGCGTCGTAGTAGTCCTGCGCGCTCTTAAACTGACCCAGCAGGTAAAGCTGGGTTTGGTGGCTGTCGCGCCCCAACTCGGCCAAGTAGCGCAACTCGCCGGCCGCCAGTTGATACAGTGCCAGCGCGCTCAAGGCCCGCGCACGCGCCAGATGGTAGCGCCAGCGGGCGGACTGGGCTTGCGCGGGCGGCGGCGGCGAAGAAAAAGGTACCGGCACAATCACCGGAAAGGCTGCTCCTAGCCGCTGGCGGGCCAGCTCGGGGTAATAGTTGGTCTGCAAGCTGGCGGCAAGAATCTCCAACAGGGCATGGGCGCGAGCGCTTTGACCGGCCTGGGCTAGCGCGCGGGCCTGCCAGTAGGCATACCGATCGCTCTGGCGTGGTTCGCCGGCGGTGCGGGTTCGGTCGGCGCCAAACTCGTCTGCGGCTTGAGCATAGCGCCGGCGCAGGTAGAGCATCCAAGCCGCCCGGAAGCGCGCGGTGGAAGCACTTGAGCTATCGGGATAACGCTCCAGCAGACGGCGATAGACCGCGCGCGCCTGCTCCAGTTGGTCGTCATCCTCGTAGGTGCGGCCCATCCGCAACATCGCGGCGGGCGCCAACTGGCTGTGCGGGAAAAAATCGACCAGGCGGCCGAAGTAAACGCGGGCGGTTGCGGTATCGCCTCGATGCCAGGCAAGGAGAGCCAATTGCTCGAGCGCGGCGGGCGCCTGGACGCCATTTGGCGCCTGCGCCAAGTAATCTTGCAGGGCCTGCTCCTGGCGCTCGGTGTTGCCGTGGGAGGCGCGCACTATCACCCATAGCATCGCATCGCGCTCGGTGGGCGGTGGCGACAGCTTAAGGGCCTGGCGCGCGCTCTCAAGCGCCGGCCCGGCTTGCCCCTCGCGCAGTAGCAGCTCGGCCTGGGCGGCGAGGTTGTCCAGGGTGCGCGGCGGAGCCAACTCGGGATGGGCCCGCAGCAAAGCCGCGACGGTGGCGCGGGCCTGAGCGTCGGCGCTGGCGCGAGGGGCTTCCTGGCGCAGGGTCTGAAGTTGCAAGTATCCGTCGGTTAATCGCCCCAGGCCGATAAGCGCGCGGCCCAGGACCAGGCGGGCTTCGGCGCGCAGGCCGGCTTGATCGGACAGCGCCAATCCCAGCAAGGCTTGCTGACGGGCCAGCTCGTACTGATTTTCGATCAGCGCGAGCTTGGCCAGCATTACCACCGCCTGAGGTCTGAAGAGGCTTTGCGGGTAGCCGTCACGCAAACGCTGAAAGCTGACTTGGGCGTCGACAAATTCGTGCAGCCCAAATTGGGTCTGGCCTAGGTAGAATAGCGCATAATCGGCGAGGTGCGGAGGCGTTCCCGCCGCCTGCAATCGGGGTAGCGCATTGCGCAGGTCACCTAGCTCGAAAAATTTATAGCCGGCCACAAAGGCTTGGGCGGGCGAAGATGGGGACAGATGCGCGCGTGCCTGCGGCCACGTCGCCATTGCCAGGATCGCGAGCGCTCCCGCCACTATCCAACCAAACCTCTGCACACTCATCACCGACCCCGCCGTTACGGCCGATAGAACTGGATGCCGCGGCCAACGCGCTAGCCTCCTTTAATTCAGGCCACATCAGCGGCATGCTGGCAAGGGTGAGCAGCTCGTACCAAGGCGTTTTGTTGCTCGCCTCGGCATCCCCCCGCCGCCACCAATTGTTGACCCAGGCGGGGGTGCGCTTCGAGGCGATCGAAAGCGGAGTCCAGGAGGAACGGATGGCGGGCGAGGCTGCCGCGCCTTACGCCATGCGGCTGGCCCAAGATAAGGCGCGCGCCGTGGCGGTGCGCTATCCGGCGGCCATCGTGCTAGGTGCCGACACCGTGGTCGCGGTGGGAGACGAGGTGCTGGAAAAACCGCGCGATCGCGATCACGCGCGCTGGATGATCGGCCGGTTGGCAGGCCGCGCCCATCAGGTCATCACCGGCTTTGCCTTGATACGGACCCAGCAAGTGCTGGAGTGCCGGGCGGTCAGCAGTATCGTCACCTTCCGCAAGCTGAGCGTCGGTGAGATTGAAGCATACGTCGCCACTGACGAACCTTACGACAAGGCCGGAGCTTATGCGGTTCAAGGCCAAGGACGAAGCCTGATCGAAAAGGTGGAGGGTTCGCTTACCAACGTCATGGGATTGCCGATCGAAGAAGTAATGGCGGCGCTCGTCCGCCACGGTATCGACGGTACCCGCGGCGCGGCTTAAGCTGAGGAGCGCGATGCTGACGGCGGAGGAGATCGCCGAGCGCCTGGCCCAGGTGCGCGAGCGAATGGATAGGGCAGCGCGGCGGGCCGCGCGCGCTCCGGCCACGGTACGACTGGTGCTGGCGAGCAAGACCCAACCGGCGCCCGCGATCACCGCGGCGTATCAAGCGGGGGCGCGTTTGTTCGGCGAAAATTACGTCCAGGAAGCACTGGACAAGCAGCTCGCGGTGGGCCCGCTACCCGGAATTAGTTGGCATCTGATTGGCCATCTGCAAACCAACAAGGCGCGCGCCGCCGCAGCGGCCTTCGACCTGATAGAAAGCCTGGACTCCATTCGTCTGGCCCAGGCGCTGGCCAAAGCGCAACCCGCGCGCCGACCGCGTGTCCTGATCGAGGTCAATCTGGGCGCCGAGACCAGCAAGACCGGAATCGCGCCGGCTCAGTTGGAGCCACTGATCGCGGCCGCGCGCGAGGTGGTCGATATCGCAGGGCTGATGGCGATCCCGCCGGCAGGCCCCAATCCCGAAGCCAGCCGCCCCTACTTCGCGAGTTTGCGCGAGCTTCGCGAGCGGCTTGTCCGCACCACCGGCCTTGGGCTAAGCGAATTATCCATGGGCATGACCGACGATTTCGAAATCGCTATCGAGGAAGGAGCAACTATCGTGCGCGTGGGGCGTGCGGTGTTTGGCGAACGGCTGGCATGATTAAATTGGGCTTTATTGGCGCCGGCCATATGGCTACCGCATTGGCGCAAGGGTTGGTGGCGCGACGCGTGATGCGACCCGCGCAGATGCTCGCGGCGGATATCGACGCCCGCGCGCGCCGGCGGTTCAGCCGCGCCACCGGAGCCAAAACCTGCACCGACCTGAGCGAAGTGCTGGCCGCGGCACCGGCTTTGGTACTGGCGGTCAAACCGCAAAGCGTTGCGGCAGTGATCGAGCGTATCGGCGCGTTGGCCAATGGCGCGCGACCCGGGCAAGATAAGTTAGTTATTTCGATCGCAGCTGGAATCCCGCTGGCCACCCTGGAGGGGGGACTGCCCGGCGCGCGCGTGATTCGGGTGATGCCCAACGCACCGGCGATGGTGGGGGAGGGCATGGCGGCGCTGGCGCGCGGCCGCCGCGCAAAGCCGGCCGACCTGGCTTTCGCCCACCAGCTCTTCGTCGCGGTCGGTGAGGCGGTGGTGGTCAAGGACGAAGCCCTGCTTGACGCTGTCACCGCGCTGTCGGGCAGCGGTCCGGCCTACGTTTATCTGTTCATCAAAGCCTTGACGGAGGCCGCTTGTGCCGAAGGGCTGAGCGCGCCGCAAGCGCTGGCGATGGCCTTGCAAACGGTGCGTGGCGCCGAGGCCCAGATGCGCCAATCCAAGCTGGCGCCCGATGAATTGATCCGCATGGTGGCCTCGCCCGGCGGCACCACCGAAGCGGCTTTGCGCGCCTTCGAGCAAGGTAACTTTGTCCAGGTGGTCGGCCACGCGGTCAAAGCCGCCGCCACCCGCTCGCGTGAACTAGGCCGTTCACGCTAAAATCGATCCCGTGTTTGTCTATACCAATTTTGTCATTACGCTGTTGGGCATCGTCAGCCAGCTCCTGGGGCTGTACTTGTGGGTGGTAATAATCTCCGCGGTAATGACCTGGATCGAGCCCAACCCCTATAACCCGATCGTGCGTTTTATCTATGGGATCACCGAGCCGCTGTTCGATTTCGTCCGCCGCTATCTGCCAGTGGTGTTCGCCGGATTCGATTTTTCACCGATTGTGGTTCTGATTGCGATCGAGTTTATCCAGGGCTACTTCATCCCGACCTTTGCCCGCTTGGCCACCACCGGCTTCAATTAAGCCAGCACCCGGCGCGAGTACTTCGCGGCCAGCGCTACCGCTTTGGTGCTGACCAATTTGATGCTGACCAAAAGGATCACACCGCAGACCGCGGACGCGGCGACCGTAATAACATCGCTGTATCAGATGGGCGACGGATGAACCTGCTAACAATCAATCCCTTTTTGCTGTTGAGCTAACCGACTTCTCATGGTCGTTATTCGCGCGGCGCTCACGAGCCCGATTTGGATCCATCTCCGCGCCCCTTGCTCTTGCCATAAGTGCTCTTGCGGGATTTCTCTTTGCGCCGCCCCGCCTCGGGCGGCGGTAGCTCGACCCCGGCCCGGCGCGCCTTGGATAGTCCGATTGCAATTGCCTGCTTGGGGTTTTTGACCCCGTGCTTGCCGTGCTTGACATGTTCGATTTCCTCGCGAACGAATTCCCCGGCCTGGGTGCTGGCCGCCTTGCCTTCCTCCTTGTCTTTACGCACGCGACGCAAGGTTTCCTTCTCGGGCATGGTCCGTGAAGCCTCCGCGAAACGATTTACAGTCTCAAGCTTAGCGCGCCGATTGTGCCGCCATCGTGCAAAATGATTGCGACGTGCGTCCCAGCCACGCCCACCTGCGTATAATGGCCGTCTGTGCTAGCGTGGGCCGAGCTGGGCAACTCGTCCGCGCCGGGAGGAGATCGATGAAACTCTATTCACGCGAGTCCTCGGGCAACTCCTACAAGGCCCGCCTGCTGCTGTCATTTTTGGGACTGCCTTATGAAAAGATCGAGATTGAGCGTGGCGGCGACGGGCGCAACGCACTACCCGCCGACTACCTCACGCTCAATCCGCGCGGCCAGATTCCGACCCTGGTCGATGGCGAGGTGGTGCTGTGGGGGTCGACCGCGATTCTGTACTATCTGGCGCTCACCCACGACGGACAGCGGCGTTGGATGCCGGCCCAGGCGCGCGCTGGCGCAGAAGTGCTGCAGTGGATGGAGCTGGCGCAGAACGAGATTCTCTCCGGGCTGGCGATCGCTCGCGGGATCATCCGCTGGGGCTTCAAAGAAGATCTGGCCGCCTGCCAAGCCAAGGGGATCAAGGCACTGACGGTGATGGAGCGGCGGCTGGCAAACCATCAATGGCTGGCAGGCGAGGAACCTACGATTGCCGAATGCGCCTGCTTTCCCTACACCGCCCTGTGCCCCGAGGGGCAAATCGATCTCGGCCCCTACCCGGGAGTGCGCGGCTGGTTGGCGCGGGTCAAGCGATTGCCAGGCTTCGTCGCGATGCCGGGGGTGGAGTAAGAGGGGGCGGCTTACATGCCAGCTCACGGCCAGCTTTACGCCTTGATGGCCGCCGAACATCTCCAGCTCGATCGGTTACTGGCGCGCGCCAGTGAGCGGGACCCGGGCGGCGACGCGGCCTACGAGCACTTCCGCCAGCGCCTGCTGCGCCATATCAGCCTGGAGGAAAAGATCTTGCTGCCCATGGCCGCGCGCAAAAGCGGCGAAGCGCTGCCGCTCGCCAAGCGCCTGCAGTTGGATCACGGTGCGCTGGCGGCTTTGCTGATGCTGCCGCCCAGCGGCGGCGGCTTGCACGCCATTCGGGCGGTGCTCGCGGTTCACAATCCGCTGGAGGAAATGGCGGAGGGAGTTTATCAGCAATGCGAAGAACTAGCGGGTGACGAACTCCCCGATCTGCTGGGACGGCTTAGCGCCGCCCCAGCCGTGCCGGTCTCCTCCTGGAGCGACAGTTCCAAGGTCTACGCGGCGGCGCGGCGGGTGCTAGCGCGCGCCGGTTACGATCCCCAGCTATTGGAAGCTTCCGGCGAGACGGCGTCGTAAGCGGCACCAGTCGCGCAGCCGGCGCGGCCAGGGTGGTGTAAGGGACTAATGCTGCTGGTGGCGAGCAAACATGCTGGAGCGCAGGATCGCACCGCGCGCGGGAGAGGCGCCTGAGAGCTGGCGCGCTGTGGTCGGCGAGGTCAACAGGGGCGGGCGGCTTTGGGCGGCCTGGGTAGGACGAACCGGCACACACTGCCCGGCCAGGGCTCCGGTGCCTGGGCCGTAGCCTTGCGAACAATAGGCGGTAGAGATGCCGTTGTTGAAAAAGCCGCCGCTGTTGCCACAGCCGAGCGCGCCCAACGCCAGCAGCCCCGCCATCGCGCTCCACAAAACCGCCTGTGCCATTCCGATCTTTGCCGCCCGATACCTCATAATCGCTCCACCTGCGCAGTCCTCCAAAACGGCGCCGGCTTTCGCCCGCGCCCCAGCGCTGGCCAGTCATACTATCCACGCGCCCCGCGCTCAACCTTAAGGGTTCTGCATCGCGACGCAATCGCGGGGCCGCTTCAGACCGCCGCGTGCGCCCGCCTACAATACCATCGCGGGATGCGGGCGCCATGGGCGGGGCGTTGGGAGCCACCTCTTTGGCCGCAGGCGCGCGCGGCACTTGCGCCATGGCTGCACTTTGGGTTATCGCAATTCTGGCAGGACGCACTTAAAAAATTACCGGCCAAAGGAAGCGAGTTTTCATGTACAAAGGGATTAAGGTTCTTGACGTTCACGGTCACGTCTCGGCGCCAGGCAATGGTTTTGCTGTGTTAGCCGGGATGCTCGCATCCAACACCCCAAGGGTTCATGATCCGCGCACCCCGCAGGGGCTGGCGGGGCTGAACATGACTCCCGAGGCCTGGAACGCCAGCACCGGCCGGCACGTCAGTTTGATGGACGACCACAACATCGACGTGCAGATCATCGGGCCGCGGCCCTTCGCGATGCTGGGCTGGATGCAGCCCCATCTGCTGCCACATTGGACCCGCCTGGTCAACAACTTCATCGCCAAGCAGGTCGAGATGCATCCGACTCGCTTCATCGGCGCGGCCCAACTGCCTCAACGCAGCGACGCCGAAGACTTGAGCCACTGCCTTCCCGAGCTGGATCGATGCGTTAACGAGCTGGGCTTCGGCGCGGTTTACCTAAGTCCTGATCCGGCCGGCGCACGTACCACGCCGGGGATGCACAAGCCGTACTGGTACCCCGTCTACGAGCGCTGCCAGAAGTTGGGCCTGCCCATTATCGTGCATGGCACCAATTGCTTAGACCCGCGCTTCGACGTGATTCCGGAGAACTACCAGATAGGCTTCGTGATGGAGCAGTACCTGGCCACCCAATTGCTCTCCCACAGCGACGTGTTCGAGCGCTTCCCGGAGCTCAAGGTGGTAGTCTGCCATTGCGGCGGTGCGCTGGATCGGTTCATTCCCAGCGATCGCCATCTGTCGCAAAAAGATCTGCGCAACAATTTGTTTTTCGATACCTGTGCGCTGGACGTAAATTACCTCACCGCGGCCATCAAACAGCGTACTCCGGCCCGGATGCTGTTTGGCACGGAAACACCGGGCTCCGGGGGCGCGATCCGGCCCGAAACCGGGCGCCCCAGCGATGACCTGGTGCCGATCATCAGCGGCTTCGATTTTCTGAGTGAAGACGACAAGCAGGCAATCTTCCACAAGAACGTACTGCGCATCTGTCCGGCGCTCAAGAAACTGGCTGCATAGCGAATGGCCAAGGCGCCAGGTCAGGGCGGCAACGCCCTCTCGGCAAAGGTCGGGAGGGCGTTGTTGCTTTGGGTACGCGGATCACGCCTGACGCCTGAAGGGGCATTCCGACATGCTCGGCCCGCACCTCATTTGCACGCCTCATTAGCGAGCTTGTGAGTCTGCGACATCCAGGTGACGCTGGAGCAATTCGCGATTGGCGCGGACCCAAACCAGCAGCCTTTGCACCCCTTCGTGACATCCGACCCGAGGGCGCCATCCGAGGCGGCGCGAGAGTTTGCCGATATCGGAGACGAAGACTTTCTGATCGCCGGGCCGCCAGCTCTCGAAACGTGGGCTCATTCGGCGCTCCAGGCTGCTCTCCAACAGCTCGATTAGCTCTAGCAACGAGAGCGTATTGGCGGGGCCACCGCCCACATTGAATGCCTGCCCCGCGATCGCCTCGGGATGCTCCAAGCCCAACTCGTAGGCATCCAAAAGGTCATCCACATAAAGCAAATCGCGGACTTGCGCGCCGTCGCCGTAGATCGTAAGAGGGCGACCGAGCACGGCGGCGATCGCGAACCAGGCTACCCAACCCTGATCCTCGATCCCAAACTGCCGCTCGCCATAGATGCACGACTGGCGGAAGGCGGCGCTGCGCAAGCCATAAATCCGTGCATAGTCGATCACATATTGGTCGGCCGCGCCTTTGGAGCAACCGTAGGGCGAATGGAAATCCAGTAAAGTGCTCTCATCAACCCCCTGGCGATCGCGGAAGGTCCAGCGCTTGCCGCGCCGCGTGCTCTCGAACTCGGCTAATTCTCCGTAAACCTTGTTGGTCGAAGCGAAGATGAAAACCGCCTCCGGACAATAGCGGCGCACCGCCTCCAGCAGGTGTAGAGTTCCGGCGGCGTTGGTCTGAAAGTCCTCCCAAGGCGCTGCCAGCGAAGTAGTGACGGCGACTTGAGCGGCCAGATGCAGCACGGCGGAAAACTGCCGGCCGCGGAAGATAGCCTCGATCCCGTCACGATCGCGCACGTCACAGCGCGTGAACTCGATCTCCGCGCACTCCTGGCGCAGCCAAGCCAGATTGAGTTCGGCCCCCGGCCGCGACAGGTTGTCCAGGATGGTTACCCTGAAACCGCGCCGTGCGAAGCGCCGGGCAGCGTGGCTGCCGATAAAGCCCGCGCCCCCGGTTATCAGCAGCGAGAGATTGTCACTCACCGCGATCCCCCTTTTGTCACCCCGCCCCTCACCTGCGGTTGGTCGGTCGGCGCAGAGGACAGCAATGATGGATAGCCATTAAGTGCTAACGTTACAAGCCTCTATCTCACGGCTTTTACGACAAATGACGCTTCCCATGAGATTCACTTTTATAACAAGGTTTTTGTTGGATTGTCTCCTGATTTCCTAAACCTTGTCTTGCCCTCACAGAAGAGGAACGATACAAACTGCGGGTGGCCGACAGGCGGCTGCAACTGCCAATCGTCATGTTCCGGGCGGGTTCGAAAAATGCGACAACTGTCAGAAAGTTGCGACGATCGCAAGCAACCAAACAGTGACCCGCCAGCCGTGTGGTAGAATTCGGCATTATTCGCGTGTATTGATTTAATTTTGCTCTACCAATACAAATTACATTTGTTTTAACCTTTTTTGGAGGGGAAGGCAGGATTCCCTTAACTGCCACAGCGTAGTAGGGATTAGCCTAGTTACAGACCACAGCCTGGGGCGTGGGAAGGATTGAACGGGGTACCGATCGGGTTGGAGACGATCGGAGGGGCACAACTGTGGCCACCGTTCCCGTGCAGTCCACGATTCCAACCGGTTGCCCTTCTGCGTTCGACCTGAAATTCGACCGCGAAATGCGGCTGGCATTGAACTTGATGAACCTCGGTTTCAATGCTTTCAAAGCGGGGCGGCGGTGAGCTGGCGTGACGGAGGCGAATGGATCGAGTGGACGCAATTGAGTACTGAGCCGTTGCTAGCGGCCCAAGCAGGAAGTGCCCCCGCGTTGGGCAAACTCAAGACCATCCTGGGAGGCTTGCTGGCGCTTGCGATAATCGTCGACGTTGCGCGAGGTGTTTCGCTCGAAGCTTTCTGGCGCGGTCTGTCGCAGGCTCACTGGCCCCTGTTCCTGCTTGCGGCGGTAGCCAGCTTTACGCTGTGGTTGTTGGCGGACAGCCTGCTGATGGCGCGGCTGTTCAGCTACTTCCATCGCCCCTTCGCCTACAGCGAGATGCTGGTGGGTGTTTCTACCCAGCACTTTCTGCAACTGGTCAATACCGCGCTGGCGGCCAGTGCCCTGGTTCTGTTCGTCCATCGTCGCCGTGAGGTTCCTTTATTGGCGGCCGGCTGTACCCTGGCATTTCAGACTTTCGTTGATATTCAGACCTTGGCGGTAATGGAATTGCTTGCCGCGCTGCTGTTGGCGCCCGCGCCCCTGCTTCTGCCCTGGTATTATTCTGCCGCGGGCTGCGTTCTGGCGGGTGGACTAAGCGTACTGTGCATGAGTGGAAGACCGCGCTGGAAGCCGGCGCGCTGGCTATATGACCGGCCCTCGCTGACCGCGATTCGCCAAGCCCGCCTGCGTCATTACGCCGTGCTGATGTCGATTCGTCTGGCAACTCTCTCGCTCCAAGCCATTTTGCTCTATGTGGAAATGCGCGCCTTTGGAATCATGCTCTCGCCCGGCTTGGTGTTGGCCTCGATACCGGCGATCGTGATTCTGGCTGCGCTCCCCTTGACGCCGCTGGGGTTGGGTTCGACCCAAGCGCTTTTCGTCTATGGCTTTCAAGCCGTTGCGGACCGCGGCGTCCTGCTCGCCTTGTCGATGGCGATCGGGGCGATGGACTTGTTATTGCGCATTCCCCTAGGGATCGCCCTGGCCGACGTACTGGGGCGAGATTTTACCTTGGCCCCCCGCGCGCCGGCGTGTGCGACGCGGTGGGATGCCGAGAATGCGTGGGAGCGTATGTAAAGCTTGTCGGCCTGGATCTCCGAACATCGCCGCCGCCTACACTGCTCCCAACTTTCCACCCGGACAATCAGGGGTTGGCGCTGGCTGGTAGCCTTCGGCCTGCTCGCGGCCTGGCTGGTCACCCCGGCCTGGGCCCAGGCGAATCAAGGCAGCGGGTTTTCGCTAACCAACCCCAGCAGTTGGCCATTGATCCCGGTGCCCGAGGTAGTGACCGATCCTTATAGCGGCACCACCGGCGGATTGATGACGGTCTTCCTTAACCTGGACAACAACCAGCAAATCGAAAGCATCATCGCGCCCGACGTCAACTACAACACGCTGATGGGGCCGGGGGCCAATTTTCGCTATCTGGCCTATCCCTCAGCCGACACCCAATGGTACGTGATCGCGGGTGGGGCGGAAAAAAAGGCCGGCTCGGTGGAAGCGGACTATGCCACCGGCCTGGAGCGCCAGCGCTGGTGGACGGCGGAGGGCCATTTTTTATTCCAGCGCGATCCCACCTACGAGTTTTTCGGTCTGAGTAACAATTCCAGCCAAGGCAACGAAAGCAATTACACCTACCAACAGTTATACGTTGATGGGCTGCTCGGAGTGAACTTCTCTCGGCACCTCCAACTGGCTTTGCGCGAGCGGCCGCGTTGGGTGCGCACCTATCACGGCGCGGTGACCAATCTGCCATACACTCGCGCGTTGTTCCCCGACCTCAAGGGACTCAACGGCGGCACTGAGATGCTCAATCAGCTCATCCTGTCCTACGACACCAGGAATTCCTTAACCGTACCGACTAGCGGCGGTCTGGCAGCGCTGTTTGCCGGCGTCTCCGACCGCGCTTTTCTCAGCTCTTCATCCTATTCGGAATTCGCCGCCGACTTTCGCCGCTACCAGGCGATCGGCAATCGGGTGACGCTGGCGGGACGCATCTACACTCGATATGTGCCCGCAGGCAATGAAACTCCCTTCTGGGCGATGAGCTGGATGGGTGGTGACTCACCAGGCGAGAGTAGCCTGCTGGGGTTGCCGGTGAGCGACCAGCAGACCTGGCGCGGCGGCGGCAGCGGTCGTTATATCGATAACAACATGCTCCTGTTCAATTTCGAGGTCCGCACCCGAGTCTGGTCCGTCAACATGTTCGATACGCATGCCGTGGTCGAGCTGGCACCGTTTGTCGATGTCGGGCGAGTCTTTCATGACGCCTCGCAACTGCCATTCTCCCAGATGCATCCTGCCGGTGGCCTAGGCTTTCGGGGCTTGGCCCTGCCTTTCGTAGTAGCCTTTGTAGATGTCGGCTATGGCCCCGACGGCAGCGCGATCTTTTCGGGCATCAACTACCCCTTCTGAAGCTCCTAAGCCCGAAGCCAGCCGCCACGATAATCCACGCTTTGAGCCCGCTCCTGGGGTTCATGGGAAGACATCCAGCGTTCGCGCTCGGGTAGCCGGGCGGACCGCGCGCCGCGGCCACATTGGCACCAAGATTGCTCTGCATGCGAGCAGTATGGGCATGCGCATTGGGCTCAATCTAATGTGGCTGATTCCGGGTTACCGGGGCCTGGAAAGCTATGCCCGTGGCTTGGTAAGCGGTCTGGCACGCTACGACCACAGTCATCGCTATGTGCTTTTCACCAACCCCCGCAACCATGCCAGCTTTGCCCACTTGCCCGTGCAGTTCAGCCGCCACCTGTGCCCCCTGCCGTTTGAATCACGAGTGACTTGGCGCCTGGTGGAGCAATTTTTGTTGCCCTCCTATGTCGCGCGCGAGAACCTGGATCTGCTTCACTCACCGGCCGATCTATTGCCGGTGCGAGTGCGCTGCCCGGCGATAGTGACGATTCACGACCTTAATTTTTTCTCCCTCTCCGATCGGCTGCCCACCACCGCCAGTCGCTTGCTGGCGGGCTGGGTCAAGCGCAGCGCGCGCCAGGCCCACGCGATTATCACTGTCAGCGAATTCAGCCGTGCTCAGATTCTCGCCCGTCTAGGCCCTGAGCCTGAGCGGATAGCGGTTGTGCCAAATGCCCCCGCCCCACGCCCGCGGCCTGCCGCGAGCGGATGGGCGCCGTTGCGTCGGGAACTAGGAATAGCCTCCTCTTATCTGCTGACCTTCGCCGACGGCTCGCCACACAAAAACCTCAGTGCCTTACTGCGCGCGTTACCCTTGGCGTCAGCCAACCTGCCGCTGGTGGTGATCGGGGAGCGCCAGCGTCAGGATGGTCAGGTGACGGCACTGCTCAACGACCTGGAGCCCCACGCCCAGGTGACCTTCACCGGCTATCTGTCCGATGACGCGCTGGCTCAAGTGCTTGCTCACGCGCGACTGCTGGTGTTTCCTTCGCTCTACGAGGGCTTCGGCCTGCCGGTGGTGGAAGCGATGGCGGCAGGGGTAGCGGTTGCCTGTGCCCGCGCTGGGGCATTGCCGGAAGTCGCTGGCAACGCAGCCCACTATTTCGATCCGCGCGATCCGGCCGATATTGCTCGCGCACTTGACCATTTATTGCTGGACGAGCCGGCGCGCCGCGCGCTGATCGCCGCCGGCCAACGCCACAGCTCCCGCTTTTCGTGGGAACGCACCGCGCGCTTAACTATCGAGGTATACGAAGGCGCCGTGGGCAGCTACGAGGCCGTGCGCGTGAGCGCCAGTAACGGCACGCGGGCGCGTAGATAGTCCCTGGTGCGCACGCAGCCAGGCGCCGGCGCAGCTGCGGACTGACAGCTCCCGGCCACCCCGGACAGTTCGAGGATGGACTAAGCGGCGCGCTAGCGCTAAAGCTGAACTTTGGATCACATCTCCTTAAGCGCGAGGGGCAAATGAAATTCCATTGGTTTCACTTGATGCCGTATCCGCATCTGCCGGACGACTTCCGCCAAAAATATCACTCGGTTTGGGTAGACGTCCCCTCGCACCTGTTCGACCCGGCTAAAGGACATGTCGCCTACAACGATTACCTCGACGAGCTGGAGTATGCCGAAAGCGCGGGCTTCGACGGAGTCTGCGTCAACGAACATCATCAGAACGCTTATGGGTTGATGCCCTCGCCCAACCTGATGGCAGCGGCGCTGACTCGCCGCACCTCGCGGGTCAAGCTGGTCTTGATGGGCAATTCGGTGGCCTTGTACGACCCCCCCACCCGGGTGGCAGAAGAGATGGCAATGCTCGACGTGATGTCGGGTGGGCGGCTAGTGGCGGGTTTTCCGGTTGGCACGCCGATGGACACGGTTTTCACCTATGGACGCTCGCCGGCCACTTTGCGCGAAAAATATTGGGAAGGGGTCGATCTTATCACCCGAGCATGGAGCGATCCCGAGGTCTTCGCCTTCAACGGCAAATATACCCAGTTGCGCTACGTTAATATCTGGCCGCGACCAATTCAAAAACCCCGGCCGCCGGTCTGGATTCCGGGTGGTGGCACGGTGGAGACCTGGGAGGGATGCGTCAAGCGCAGGTTTCTTTACGCCCATCTCTCGTACTTTGGCTATGTCGCGGCACAAAAGGTGATGGACGGCTGGTGGGAAACGGTGGCGCGCCATGGGGTTGAACCCAATCCCTATCAGGCCGGCTTTTTGCAATTCGTGGCCGTAGCCGACAACGACGCCGAGGCGGAGCGGCTTTACGCCGGGCCGGCGCTGTATTTTTACCAGCGCTGCCTCAACGTTTACCCCGGTTTTTCCGATCCCCCCGGTTATGGCACGATCGCGACCCTGCGCGCAGGAATCGAAAGCCAGGTGGCGCGCGCCGCGCGCCAGCAGAGCTTGGGCGAGTTGACCTGGGGCGAGCTGCTAGAGCGCCGCTATATCGTAAGCGGCAGTCCCAAGTCGGTAGTTCAACAGCTCAACGAGATGGCCGATAAGTTACGGGTGGGTCATCTAATGGTGCTGTGCCACTACGGCAACATGTCCAAGGAGACCACCTTCTACAACACCTCCCGCTTTGCCAAGGAGGTCATTCCCCACCTGCGCCCGCGCTTCAGCGAATGGGAAGACAAATGGTGGCCCACCGATACGCTGGAACATATTGCCAAACCCGCCCCGCTCCCGGCTAACGTGTAATCACATGCTGAGCAGCGAGAAGATCAAGCTTAAAAACGGCCGTTCCTGGCAGATCTATAGCGCCGGCAAGGGTGCCGACTTGGTTTGGCTGCACGGCCTGGGCGGCGTTCACGCGGTTGATCCGGCGATCGAAGCCTTGGCTCAAAGCTACCGGGTTATCGCGCCAGTTGCCCCGGGGTTCAACGACCGCGCCGAGCTGGACCAGATCATGAACATCCATGAGTTGGTCCTGGATTACGACGATTTGCTCGAGGAACTGCGGCTGGATCAACTACCGGTCGTAGGCCATTCCTTCGGCGCGATGCTGGCGGCGGAGTTGGCGGCCCATTTCCCGCGCCGCCCCAGCAAACTGGTGCTGCTCTCACCCTTGGGATTGTGGAATGACGCGTACCCGGTGGCTGATATTTTTGCGCAGCCCTATCTGCAAGTCGAAAACTTCCTATGGCATGACGTGGCCGCTCGCGATCGCTTGGCCGCTCAGCAGGCCGAAGGACAGAACCAGGTCGAGCGCATTATCGCCATTGCCCAGGGCTTAACGGCGGTCACCAAGTTCATCTGGCCGATCCCGGATAAGGGACTGCGCCGGCGGCTGCCCCGAATCAAGGCGCGCACCTTGATTGTCTTGGGCGGCGAGGACCAATTTGTGCCGCCGGCCTACGCGCACGATTTTGCCGCAGGCATCGCTCGCATCCAAAGCCTGGTGGTACCAGGCGCCGGACATATGCTGCCCTACGAAAAGCCGATGGAAGTGATGCCCGCGGTGCAGCGCTTTCTGAACTCCGAATAGCGTACTCCCAGTAGCGCCAATATGGCCAACGTTGGCGCTACTGGTCGACCAATTCGACCGCGACCAGCGGGCTGCCGGTGGTCCAAGCATCGACATCACGTTGGTCGGCGGCCTTGTGTTTCATCGCTTCGAAAATCGCGCGCCGTTGCGCGGGCTCCAGGATAGGAGTTGCCCGCGCGCGCAGATCCGCCTGCACGTGCTGCTTGAGGTGCAGGATAAAGCCGGGATGGGCGCGCAGGTTGGCATACCAGCTACGCGGCCGCCCAGGGGTACCGCTCAGATAAAACTTGCCGTCGAGATAGTGCAATCGGATCTCAATTCGACGCGCTTGACCGGACTTCCGCCCGACCGTGCTAATATCGATTATCTGCTCGCGCTCCAACCCTTGTTTGACTCGCTCATCCATACCGATGGCTCCTGACCCATGGCTCCGGATGCCGGCTTACGATTGTCCGCGGTAATCCGCGCCAACCAATGTTCTCTCTTGCAAGTCGCGAAACCAAAATCTTTAATAGATTGACAGAATTTTACAAGCAATAGTAACGTCTAACGCAGATGATGGTTCTGACTTTAAGGTTATGATGTGGCATGCGAAATCCGGCAAAAGGAGCCTATCCTCATGAATACCCAGACGCGCTTGATGAGCTTGGCTGCAATCCTGGGCCTGATTCTGGCTTTTCCCTTAGTCGTCAAGGCTCAAGGCGCCTCCGCCGCCCATGGCAAGATCTGGGGCGTCGTCCAAACCCAAGGTGAAAGCGCTGTAAACATCTTCGATCGCGACACTAATGTGGTAGTCCGGCGGTTGCATAATTCCAGACCAGGGCGAATCGTGGCCACTTCGGCAGTTTCCAATGGTCGCTATTCCGCAGATATGGACGACCTGCCGGCGGGTAAGTATCTAGTCTCGGTCGATCCGGGTGGCGACAGCCTTTATCTGCCCGGACAGGCGGTGGTAAATTACCCCGGTCATGGTGCCAGCGTGCACCAGAATTGGACGCTCTCGATGCAGCAATCGGCGATCCCGCATGCGGAATAGCAAGTAGTCGAGTCTCTCCAGGCTGCCAACAGGAGCAACAACGTTGAGGATTCTGCTCCTGGCGTCTTCTTCCCCGCATCGCGGAGAAACGATGCAGCGGCGCCCGATCCCGCCATGAGATGGGGGAGGGGCTGGCTATGCGGTCTGACGATGGACCGCTGCGCCGCATCGCCCATCGTCCTTTTGGCGCGGGGGTTCGCCTATACCACTGCGACGAACTCTCGCGCCGTTGTCTTATTTACCCTGTGTGTGC
Source organism: Candidatus Binataceae bacterium (assembly GCA_035294265.1). Lineage (NCBI taxonomy): Bacteria > Candidatus Binatota > Binatia (SeqCode) > Binatales (SeqCode) > Binataceae (SeqCode) > Binataceae bacterium (SeqCode). Next base: position 85,572 of record DATGLK010000018.1, on the reverse strand, counting down.
CCGCTACTTTTCCTCGAGTGCCAGCAGCTTGAGCGCATTTTGATCCAGGATGCGCGCCACGTCCTCCGCTGGCAGTCCTGACTGCTCCACATAAGTGACCGAGTTCTGATAGGCGTCGCGGAGTTGGTAGGGATAGTCGCTGCCATGGACTAGGTGCTCGCTCCCGAACAACTCGCAGGCACAGCGCAAAGCGGCCTTGTTGCCTTGTGCCACGGTGTCGTACCACATCCGCCGCACGGTGACGTTGGGCATCTCCGCCAGGGGCGAGGGATAGCCCACACGCGGCATGTTGATGCGGTTGAACAGCATCGGCAGCGCACCGCCCAGATGGGGAATTACGAACTTGATCTTGGGAAAGCGTACGGGAATCTGAGAGCGGATCGCATGCAGCACGAACATCGTATCCTCAAACGGCGCGCCGATCGTCCAGGTCAAACCGTAGTCGTTAAGTAGCGGGGAGCACAGGCCCAGACCCGCGGGATGGATGAACACCACGGCCTCGCGTCGATTGAGTTCGGCGTACATCGGCTCGAAGGTGGGATCGAAAGTGGAGCGAGTCCCCACCGAGGTGCCCAAAGTAATCCCCACCATCTTGAGTTGATCCAACGCGCGCGCGATTTCCGCCAGCGCGGCATCAACATGGGGCAGCGGCAGGGTAGCAAAGCTGGCGAAGCGGCGCGGATAACGCGCCACCAACTCGGCATATTGGTCGTTGGCGAGATGCGCGCCGTCAACCGCGTCTTTTTCCTTGGAAAAGTAGGGATGGGTGGCCGAAACCGACAACACCTGCATCGTGACCCCTGCCCGATCCATCATTTCCAGGCGGGCATCAATTTCGGGCTGGCCGCTACCGGCCAGTTGACTGCCCACCACTTGGGACAGTTCGGCGCCCAACCGGCCCATCAGATCGATATATTTTTCGGGATAATAGTGAGCGTGTACGTCAATACGCATCCGCGTTGTTCTCCTTGGCGCCGCACGCGGCGCATCGGCGGTCGATTCGTGCTTTAAGCGCAGTTGTAATCGAGAACTACTCCCGCTGGCAAATGGCGGACTGGAGGCTAGCGCATCCGCGGACCACAATTGAGCTGATTATCTAGCTTTGCCGCCCTGGCGGCGCGGTAATCCTGCGCTAATACTGATGTCAGCCACACTTTGGGCGAACTTCAACGATAACGTTGCGCCCTAGCTAGATCACCTTCTCGCCTCAGACCATGGAATCGAGGCTCCGCGAGCTGTCCGATATTCTAAGCCCAGATATCGGTTGTCGCCGTCGACTAAAATTTGGTAAAAGCATACGGTGTTCCGTCTGATAGACGCTGGTTTAAAGTGGATCTAGGCAGAAGACTGACTCCTCGATCGATCACGTCGGTTATGACGAGGGCTAGCTCGGGGCTCCGTCGAAGACCTGGCTCCGTTTTACGCAGCGTCGGATGTCGCAGCCATAGCGGCGCGCGCGGGCTGCGGTACACAGATCAAAATCTCAGAAGCGTTTGCCTACGGGGTGCCCGTGGTTAACCACACGATCGGCGCCGGAGAGTTCGATGCGCGCAACGGCGAGCGTCTGTTGGGTGCTGACACCCCAAAAGAGATCGCACGAACCTCACCGTTCTTCGGCATGGACAGGCCTTAGATCAATTTTCCTTTTCGCCGAGATCGGCTATCACTAGCTGGCACTGGTTGCTCTCGGCCCCGTTTTCACGTCAGAAGCCACGCGGGCTACGAGGTGATACATGAATCTGGCTTATGTGGCATCGATTCCCGCCGGTGACGGCCCCTTTCCTGCCTTAATCGCCTTTCATGGTCGCGGCGGCAACGCCTTGGACATGCTCAGTCTGGCACCCTACGTCTGTAGCGGCCATTTTCTGACTATTTGTCCCCAGGGACAGTTGGAAATTCCCCTGGGCGACGGCACTGGCCACGCGTGGTTTGAGTTCACTCCGGGCTTGCAGTTAAGCGCGCAGGATCTCGATAGCGCGGCTGAGGCGGGCGACCGCTTCCTCGACGCCGTAGCGCGCCGCTATCCGATTGATTTAGCGCGGCTGGTCCTGCTCGGCTTCAGCCAAGGCGGCGTGATGGCGTACAACCTAGCCGTGCGCCATCCGGAGCGGTTTGCCGCGATCGCCGGGCTATCGACCCGCTTTCCACCGGAATTGGCCGCCAGGGCGGGAGATCGCGAGGCCTTGGCGCGCTTGCCGGTGTTGGTGCAGCACGGCCGCAATGATCGCGTGATCGAATTCGACCGCGCCCAGCAATCGATAGAAAATTTGCGCACGCTGGGCGCGCAGCCGCTGCTCCAGGAATACGATTGCGGGCACGAGGTCAGCGGCCGGGCGCTGGCAGATCTCTCAGCCTGGCTGGGCGAAAAAGTCCTGGCCGGACGCTGACCTCGCGCCGCTATTGGCGCAAAGGCAGGGTCGGCGGCGGGTTCATCGAATCGAACTCGCGCCAGTTCTGCTCCTTGGGGAATCGAATGGCCAGCGCACGCACCTGGCTGTAATCCAAGTCACCCCGTTCCTGGCCCAGCGCCGGCTTGCCGCGCTGAAACTCGCGCGCCGCGTTAATCATCAGACGGCGCACCCGGATAATGATCTGGTCGCTGGAGCCCAGGTACTCGCGAGTGCGATCCACGATCGGCCCCATCGATTCCTCGGCAATGAAATCCTCGAACGGCAAAAAGCGCGTGAAGCCGGTGAAATGCCCTTCCTTCATCGCTTTGCGGTCCTGATGCCAGGTGTTCTCGACGCTGCCCATATCCGAGCACATGTTATCGGGGTCGCCGGAATGGCCCTTTAGGCGCTGGGCCTGTTCCTCGGCGGTGAAAGGCCGCTCGGGATTGTAATAGACGTACCACTGGGCGTTCCATTCGTCGTCGATCGGAATTGCGCAGATCATTAGCGGTGGGTTGGGCCGGTCGTGAGGGATGAAGGAGTAGTAGGGCCACACCACCTCGCGAATGCGCGCGTAGCAGGTGCCGTCGAACAGGTCGCGCAAGGCACCTTCGCGAAAGCCGTAGGGCCTCATCATGATGTCGAAGACCGGACCGTTGTTGGCACTGGGCAAGCGGCTCTGGCCGGGACCAAGTTGCAGCCAAGATTTGTGCATGATCCCGAGATGGGCCGAATCGAGCACCGCCTCCAGCCCTTGGAACCAGTTGCAATGCATCACCGCGCGCATCGGAATGACGTGGCTGGTGGGCAAATTGTTGAACTCAAAATTATAAAACGCTGGCGGCTGCTCCCGCTTGCCCAGATAGACCCAGATGAGACCGCCCGCTTCGCGCACCGGATAATGACGCACCCGCACTTTGGCCGCGAATTCCGCCCGCCGCTCGGGCGGCTCGGAAGGAACCTCAACCACCTTGCCCGAGACATCGATTTTCCAGCCATGAAAGATACAGGTGAGCGCGTTGCCTTCGTTACGCGCCAACGCCAGCGAAGTACAGCGATGGGGGCAGCCTTCGTCGAAAAAGCCCACCCGGCCGTCGGTTGCACGGAAGGCAACATAATTTTCGCCCAGGATGCGCACCCGCGCCGGGGCGCCGTCGGCCTCCAGCCGCGCTGAGCGCAATGCCGGCGCCCAGTACTCGCGCAGCATCTCGCCCATCGGAGTGCCAGGTCCCACTCGGCTCAGCAACTCGTTCTCTTCGCGGGTCAGCATCGGAGGCTCTCCTTGAAAGTAGGATTGGACCGCGTCGCCGGACCAAATCGCGGTCCCCGCGGACCGCTCGATGCGCGGCAGTGGTTCAAGTCGATAATGCGCCCACCGCGGCTACTTGACAAGCTCGGCGCGGGGCCGATGCGCAAGCCGCAAGCGCGAAACGCTTGCCGTGGCTCTTTGCGCGACTTGATTGTTGCCGCGCGGCCGGACAAGACTGACCTCTGAGATAGCCATCACGGAGGATGCAAGCCATGGCATTGAGCGATTTTCCAGCAGGCTTGGCGGAGAAGATCGCGGCGATGGGGCCAAATTTCAATAATGAGGTCCTGGGCGCGACGCGGGCGCTGTACTTGCCGTTAGTCAAAGGACAAAGCGCTAGCGAAATAACTATCAGCCCGGATCTCGCCTATGGTTCCGACCCACGCCAAAAGCTTGACCTGTACCGACCGCACGGCAGCAACCTGCCGATCCTGGTGTACATTCCCGGCGGTGGTTTCGTGGGCGGCGACAAAAATGCCGACGGAACATTTTATCCTAACCTGGGAATTTATTTTGCTCGTCACGGATGGCTCACGATTATCGCCAATTATCGCCTGGCGCCGGCCCATCCCTGGCCCGCCGGTGCACAAGACGTGGCCAGTGTGATCGGCTGGGCACGGGCTAACGCCCCCAGCCATGGCGGCGATCCCAACCGAGTCTTTCTCTTCGGCCAATCGGCGGGCGCCAGCCACGCCGCGACCTATCTCTTCAATTCGGATTTCCATCCCGCCGGCGGCGCCGGTATCACCGCCGCGATTCTGATGAGCGGGGTGTACCGGGTGGGCGCCAATCCGGGCCCCAACATGATCGCCTACTACGGCGCGGACGAAAGTCAGTACCAGGCGCGCTCGGCGATTTCGCACGCGGCTAAGAGCAAAGTGCCGCTCCTCCTGAGCCTGGCCGAGTATGATCCGCCGGGACTCGCGATTCCGACGTTCGAGCTGGCGGCGGCGGTCACCGCGCGCGACGGCAAGAGTCCGCAATTCATCTGGCAGCAAGGCCACAATCATGTCTCCACCGTGCTCAGCCTGGGCAGCGGCCAGGAAGACGTGGGCGGGCGGATTCGGGAATTCCTCAGCGGATTTTAGGGATTAGGCAAAACCAGCGGCAGCAATAGTCGCGGGGGCGGTCAGAGGTCGGCCCGCCTCCCCGCACAACCGTCATTCTGAACCAGCCCGAGCATCGCGAGCGCGCCAGTGAAGAATCCCAGCGACGATGGAATGCGCAAACCAGTTGGAGTCCACGATGTCGGCCGCCCGGCGGCCGCGCAACTTTGGTCACGTTCCCCTTTCCCGACAGTCCGGATTGTCTTTTCTCCCCAATTCGCAGATATTGTTGAAAGATATCTCATTGGGATATTCATTACGCTTCCATGGAATCAATCTCGCTGAAACTGCCGACGGAGCTGCTCGAAACGAGCGACCGCTGCGCCAGGGCGCTCGGCATCCCGCGCGCCGAATACATCCGTCGCGCCATCGAGCGGATGAACCGCGACGCCGAAACCCGCGCCCGCGCCGAACGCATGGCGCGCGCGTCGCGCAAGGTACACCGCGAAAGCATGCGGGTGAACGCCGAGTTCGCCAGAATCGAGCGCGACCCGGATGCCTGAGCGCGGCGAAGTCTGGCTCGCCAATCTGAATCCTCGCCGCGGCACCGAAGCGGGCAAAACCCGGCCGGTGCTGATCGTCCAGGCGCAGGCACTGATCGAGGCCGGCCATCCCTCGACGCTGATCATTCCGTTGACGACGAATCTCGTTGATGACGCAGAGCCGTTGCGGATCCGCGTGCTGGCGCAAGCTTCGCTGCGGCGCGACTCCGACCTGCTCATCGACCAGCTCCGCGCGATCGACAACCGGCGCCTGGTCGAAGGCCCGCTCGCTCAACTCGACCATGCGATTATGGCGCGCGTCGCGGTAGCGCTGCGCGAAGTGCTCGACCTGGTGTAAAGCTGGTCGTTCACGCCAGTCTCTCGCATCCTGCAACCGACGAGGCAAAGCCTAACACACGGTAGATGTCTTCCCGGAGCAAAGCAGCGCGGAAATGGCCTGCCTCCACACTTTCGGAATCTCCGCGCGGTTCATCTCGCTCCGAACGGCCCTCACGTGCTTGACGAACGTGTCGAGGGCCAGGAGCTGGCAGGGCGCAAACAGCTTGCTCCAGCGGTCGAAACCGTAAAGCGGCACGCGGAAGGCGGGCGCCTCCTTGCTCGGCAGTTGTAGACGACGCAGAAACAGTGGCGGTCGCGCAGGTTGCCACCCACGGCTCCATTCGTTCTCGGTAAGCTCGATATCGCCCGCGTGGGGCCGCCCTTGACCTCAATCGCGCTCCGCCTGAGGCTTGTGATGTGTACGTGGGAGGTCTAGCATGCACATCAGGTGATTCGCGATGCGGACCAATATCGTGATTGACGACGGCTTGATGAAGGACGCGATGCGTGCTTCGGGTGCCAAGACCAAGCGCGAGGCGGTCGAGCGCAGCCTTGAACTGATGGTGCGGTTGAAGCGACAGGGCGAGATGCGCGAATTACGCGGCAAGCTCCGCTGGGAGGGCGACCTCGACGCGATACGGCGCGACCGCTTCGCCAAAGAGTGACCCTGGTCGATTCTTCGGTCTGGATCGACTACTTCAACGGCAAGCGCGGCGCCGCCACCGATCTGCTCGATCGCTTGATGGACAGGGAAATCCTGCTGGTCGGCGATCTGATTCTCGCTGAGGTGTTGCAGGGGTTGCGCTCCGAATCGGACGCCGCCCGCGCGCTCAGCCACTTTGAGCCGTTCGAATTTCGCGCCATGGGCGGCCGTGAGATTGCGATCGGCGCGGCGCGGAATTATCGCTTCCTGCGCGGACGAGGCATCACCGTGCGGGCGACGATCGATACGCTCATAGCGACATTTTGCATTCAGCACGGTCACACGCTGCTTCACTCCGACCGGGACTTCGACGCGTTCGAGCGCCATCTTGGACTGCAGGTGATTAAAGGCTGAGCGCTGCATGTTTCAACCGGCGGTTGCCGCCCTGAGCACTTCGGTTTCGTCTATGATCACGCCGCCTTTGGCGGTGCGTTCGCGCTCGGGCAGGCTTGCGACCATCGGCGAGCGATGACGCTGCGCCAGCGGCGCCGGTGGTGCGATCTTTTAAAGCTCCCTCTGCGCCCTGTGAAGGCTGGTAGCAAAGCGTGTCGGAATTGCGTGGAGGAAAGGTGCAATACCAGTCGAAGCTAACCATGGACGCGAGCGCGTGTCGCGCTCAGCGCGGCGGGTTGGTCAGCACGCGATCGTAAACCGCGGCGGTTTCGCGCGCCGTGCGCTGCCAGGAGAATTGATGCGCCTGGGCCAGCCCCAGGGCTATCTGCCGCTGCCTTCGGGCCGCATCGCCTAGCATCAGCTCGAGCGCCCGGGTCAGGCCGCGGACGTCGCCGGGCGGCGCCATCAAGGCGGCCTCGCCCAGCACCTCGGGCAGCGCCCCGGCATCCGAGGCCACCACGGGCGTGCCGCACGCCATCGCTTCCAGCGGAGGCAGGCCGCAGCCCTCGTACCAGGAGGGAAACAACAGGCAATCGACGGCATTGTAGAGTTGCCACATCCGATCATGCGGCACTGACTCCAGCTCGATTACCCGCCGCCCCAGTCCCGAGCGCTTAAGCACTGCCCGCCACGATGCGGTCGATGGTCCCAGCCGCACCAGCAGGAGCGGAGCCGCGCCGGGCTGAAGCTGGCCCATCACGGCCAGGCTGGTTTCCTCGTTCTTATAAAAGCGCGCGCCGCTGATAAGTATCAGCCGGCTGTGGTCGGTGGGCAGGCCCCAGCTCTTGCGCAAGGCGAGCTTTTCCTCGGGCACAACGGGGCGAAAGGCTTCATCGACACCCCAATAGACCACGCTTACCTGCTCGCCGGGACAGTCCAGATAGCGGATTAGATCGCGCCGGGTATTCTCGCTGATCGCGATCACCTGGGTAGCGTGGCGCAAGGCACGCAAGGACAGCTCGCTCAGAAGCGGGCGCTTGCGCTCCGCGGGCGCGCCCGCGATCGCTCCTTGCCAATGCAATATCGGGATCAGGTCGTGCACGGTGACGATCGTGCGCCCAGCGCGCAGCGCCAGCGCCAGATGGCCGTAGCCGTGCTCGATCACATGATTGAGATCGCCCTGACTGCGGCGCGCGGCCAGCGGATAGCCGAGATAGCGAGTCAGGCGCAGACGCTGCTGATAGCTCAACGGCAGAGCCGCGATCGAGCGCGGGATTTGTGGCCGGTAAGCTCGGATCCGCCATCGATCCGGCCTCTCCCGAACCAGGGCGGCCTCGAGATGGTCGGCATATACCTCCATGCTGATGCGGCGGTCTTCGGCCAGTCCGCGGAACAGGACGATTTCCGCCGGCGCTAAGCTGCCATGGAAATCATGGGAACAATCCCCGGGCGGCGGCTTGGGCTGGACAACCACCGCGCCGAGGCTACCGGATCGGGCGCGGCCGGCGCGGTCACGGGAGAACCGAATCTGGCGCGCCAAGTTAAGGGCGCGTCCGGCCTGCGCCTGATCGCTTAGCCGCGATGGGCCAGCCAGGCGCGCCAGCCGCCGAAGCTGGTAATCTCGCGCGCGCCCTCCACGCCTTCGCTCTCGCACAGAAAACCCTGCACCATGCGTCCATCCTCCAGCCTGACGCTGCCGATCGTCAGGGGTGAGGGAATTTCGGCGACCAGCGCGGCGAAGGGCGCCGCTTCCAGTTCCCAAACTTCCATCTCGATCGCGCCAGCGCCGCGCCGATCGCGGATCAGGCCGGGTTTGGATGGGCGGGTCGGCAAGGCGAACAGGCGATAGCCGGCGGCGGTGCGGGTCGTCTCGACCAGGCGCGCGCCGCGCTGCGTGAGTTGCCAATTGAGCGGCTGGCCCGAGAGATGGGCTCCCACCACGCCCACCCGGATCCATCCGGGACGGCTCTCCCGCTCGCCCGGAGCGAGGCTTCCCACGCTTGGCAACGGCCGCCCAGTGGCGCCGATCGTGCTGGGCTGAGCGCGATGGAAGCGGTCGGCAATCGGAGCCAAGGCGCCTTCGCCAAAGGCGGGCGCGATCAAGCTGATGCCGAAGGGCAGGCCGTCGCGCCGAAATCCAGCCGGTACCGCGATTGCGCTCAGATCCAGCAGATTGACAAATTGGGTGTAATAGCCCAGGCGCGTGTTGAGGCCGATCGGATCGGCCTCGATCTGGTCAATGCTATAGATGGTTGGGCTGGTGGGAAGCACGAGGAGATCCATCCGCTCCCATTGCGCGGCGGTGGCGCGGCGCAACTCGGCCAAGCGGTGCATACCGCGAAAGGCGTCAACCGCCGTGATTTTGCGCCCCCGCTCCAATAGCGCAGCTACCACCGGATGGAAGGCTTCGGGGTGGGCATCCAGAAAGGCTTGATGGCTGGCCAACCGCTCGGCCAACCAAGGCCCCTCGTACAAAAGCGCGCCGGCGGCCAAAAAAGGCTCGATGTCTATCTCCGCCAGGCTTCCCACAGCTCGCAGCTTGTCCAGGCTGGCCTGATACAAACTTTCGGCTTGCCAATCGCCGAAGAACTCCAGGCGGCTGGGGATACCGAAACGGGGCTCCCTGGGCAGGGCGGAAGCCTGGAACGCGGGATCGGGAGCACGCCGGCTAAAGGGATCGGCGGGATCGTAGCCGGCCGCAACGCGCAGCACCGCCATCGCATCGCCCACGGTTCCCGCCAGGATCGAGACGCAATCCTGACTGGGGCATGCGGGAACCACCCCGCGGCTGCTGATCAGTCCCTTGCTGGGCTTGAGCCCGACAATATTGTTGAAAGCCGCCGGAACCCGGCCCGAGCCCGCCGTATCGGTACCCACGGCGAAGCTGGCCAGACCTGCCGCAACCGCCAGCGCGGAGCCGGAACTGGACCCACCGGCGATATAGGCGGGATCGAACAGCGAACGGCAGGCGCCGTATGGCGAGCGCACGCCCACCAAACCGGTGCAGAATTGATCGAGGTTGGTCTTGCCCAACAAAATCGCGCCCGCGGCGCTTAGCCGTTGGACCACGGGGGCGCTGGTCGCGGCACGATAGGCGAAAGCGGGGCAGGCCGCGGTCGTCTGCCGACCGGCCACGTCGATCGCATCCTTGAGGGCGAAGGGCAGGCCGTAGAGAGGGAGTTCTTCGCCCGCCGCGCGCCTGCGCTCCACGGCCTCGGCCTGAGCCAGTAATTGCGCGGTCTCGACCACGTCGATCCAGATGGGCCCATGGCCGGCGGCGGCGATCGCCTCGCCGATCCGCGCCACGATTTCAGTGGGCCGGCAGGCGCCAGCGGCGTAGGCCGCGCTTAAGCTGGCGATGTCCAAAGCCGGTAATTGTTGCGCCATTTTGGCAGGCTCCTTTTCTGCGCTTCGCGCGGCTTCGATATTAGTGCCACGGCATGCGTCGAGGCTAAAACCGCGCGCCGCCCCGACCCACAACTTCGATTGACGGAAAGGCGCGCACGGCGCTACATGAAAAGGCGCGCGATCAATCGCCGCTGCGCCGCGGTGCTTGCGGTCGTGCCACCGCAAGCTCGATGACGGCAAAACCGCGGCCCTGACCGCGCGACGGAGAATTGGAACAATGGCGCATGAAGGCGGCGCCGCGGTGCGGGCCAGATTGAATCACCCGGTAATCGATGCCGACGGCCACTGGCGGGAGTTTCCTCCCCTGCTTATGGAGGATCTGCGGCGTATCGGCGGAAGCAAGGCGGTGGAAGGCTTTCAAGCCGCCGGCTCCCGGCTCAATCGTCTAGCGGTGGGATTGGCAAACACCGCACCCACTGCCGATGGCTTTGCCGCCGAGACCGCCCGACGGCGGGCGCGGCGCGAGTTGCAGGGCGGATGGTGGCAGACCCCCTGGGGCAGCCGCGATCGCGCCACCGCGGTGATGCCCAAGTTGCTCTACGAGCGGTTGGACGAGATCGGCCTGGATTTTATCGTGCTGTTCCCCACTTACGGCTTGAGCTTGCCCCATATCGCCGACGAACAGGCCCGGCGTGCCTGTTGCCGGGCCTACAACAGCTATCTAGCCGAGCGGTTCGCTTCTTACTCGGATCGGATTACTCCGGTCGCGCCCATTCCGATGCATACTCCCGACGAAGCGATTGCGGAGCTGGAGCACGCAGTGAGCGAGCTGGGGCTAAAGGCGGTCATGATGGGCAGCCTGATTCGGCGTTCGGGTGAAGGCGGCATCTGGCTTGATCCGCTGGGAATCGACAGCGCCTACGACTACGACCCAGTCTGGGCCAAATGCCAGGAGCTGGGCGTGGCGCCGGCTTTTCATACCGCCGGCAACGGCCTCGGGTTGCGGGTGTCGCCCAGCAATTTTGTCTACAACCATATTGGCCATTTCGCTTCGGCTCAGGACGCGGTGTGCAAGGCGCTGTTTTTGGGCGGTGTCACCCGACGCTTTCCCAGTCTGCGTTTCGCTTTCATGGAGGGTGGCGCGGGATGGGCCTGCAACCTTTACAGCGACTTGGTCGGCCATTGGCATAAGCGTAACCCCAAGGCGCTCGAGCAGCTGCGCCCCTCCGCCCTCAACCGCGAGGAATTCCTCGCCTTGGCCGAACGTTTCGGCGATTCCGGCTGGGCTCAATTCCTGCACGGGCCGGGCGCCGACCTCGACCGGCTGGGGCTGCTGCTGGCGGTAGGTATCGACGTGCCCGAGACGCAGGACGATTTCGCTCAATGCGGGATCGCTCAGGGACAGGATATCCGCGAGCTGTTTGCCGAGCGCTTTTATTTCGGTTGCGAACCCGACGATCCCACGGTCGTTTGGGCCTTCAATACCCGAACTAATCCCTATCGCGCCCGCCTGCATCCGCTCTTTAGCTCCGACATCAGCCATTTCGATGTGCCTGACATGAATGGTGTACTGAGCGAGGCCTACGAACTGGTCGAGGACGGCGCGCTCGACCGGGGCCAGTTTCGCGACTTCGTCTTTGCCAACTCCGCCCGTTACCTCACCTGCAACAATCCGCGATTCTTTAGCGGCACGCGGGTGGAAGCCGCGGTGCGCGAGCTTCTGGCGACCGAAGCACAAGCCGCTAGCTTGCCAGACACGCCGCCAAGCCTAGCTGCCACGCGATAGTCAGCCCCGGGCGCAAATTCACACTTTCACTTCGCAGGTGGTTCGTGGCAGGCCCAGGCTCGATTTCAGTCATCGTCGCCGGCACTTCGTTCCCGGCTATTCCCAAGTTTCTCAGTGCAGCGCTGCCCGAGATGCATTTGGAGATGGTCGAGCTTGAGGCCTTGAAAATCGGCGGTTTCGCCGCCCAGGTGCTAATTCCCGCGATGGCACCCATCGACGGCGCATTGATGGACAAAATCGCCGGCTTGCGTCTGATCCATCAATGGGGCGCCGGGTTGGAAGGAGTCGATATCGCGGCGGCTAGCGCGCGCTCGATCGCAGTGGCAAACGTGCCCACCGCGGGCACCGGCAATGCCGAATCGGTGGCCGAATGGTGCGTGATGGCGGCGATCGCGGTCAGCCGGCGGCTGGCGCAGGCTCGGCACAATCTGCGCACCGGCGCGGACTGGGGCGCGCCCGAGGGGCGAGTGCTGTTTAACCGACGGGCAGGAATCGTGGGCCTGGGCGGAATCGGACAGGCCCTGGCGCTGCGGCTGCGCCCCTTCGGGATGCGCCTAATGGGCTTGCAGCGCAGCCCCAATCCGGCGCTGGCGAAGGCACTGGACTTGGAATGGCTGGGCGGGCCCGCTCAACTGCCGGAGCTTTTGGCACGCAGCGACTATCTGTTCCTGTGCCTGCCCCAAACCGAGGATAGCCGCGGCCTGATCGACGAGCGCGCCCTGGCTCTGCTGCCGCCCCAGGCCTGTATCATCAATCCGGCGCGCGGCGGTTTGATCGACGCCGCAGCCCTGCTCGCGGCCTTGCGCCAGGGGCGGCTGATGGGCGCAGCGATGGACGTCTTCGAGCGCGAACCGTTGGCGGTTGATTCACCCCTGGCTGCCCATCCTGAAATCTTGGCCACCCCGCATATCGCCGGCGTGACCGACTTGTCCTACAGCGGTATCGCAGCGGCGCTGGCCGCCAATATCCGACGGCTGAGCGCGGGCCAAGCCCTTGAGAACTGTGTCAACCCATCGGCATTAACTCCCTAATTCGCCGCGCGCGATACGCGCCAAGCGAGGAAACAATGGCCAAGCAAGCAGTAACCTCGACCCAACTGCGCCCACCCACCGCCCCCTTTTCCTCCGCGATTACGATCGAGGCACGCGGACGACTGGTGTTTGTCTCCGGAATGGTGGCGCGGCGCGCGGACGGCACGATCGCTGGAGTGGGCGATTTGGCGGAGCAAACTCGCCAAGTCTGCGAGAACATCAAGAGCGCGTTGGAGGCCGCGGGCGGATCGATGGCCGACCTGTGTCGAGTCGACAACTACGTGCGCGATATCGAGCAGCGCGAGTTGATCAACCACGTCCAGCGCCAATACTTTCCCGACCCACCCCCGGCCTCGACTCTGGTCGAGGTGTCCAAGCTGGTCTCACCCGAGTTGTTGATCGAGACCAGCGCAATCGCCGTCATCCCCGAGCACTAGGATTGCACTCCAATTTGGAGGGCAGGATTGGCGCGGCCGCGCGCGTTATTTGATTTCAACCCACGCGCTTGTTTATCGCGCGGCCTATGTCGGGCCGGAATTCCGGCTTGATGAAAGCCATCGACACGTGGGCTTTCCCGACGGTGTAAACGTGTCACACATTCGGAAAAATGCTTCGTCGGAGTTGGAAGAAGCCCACCGGTGCGTGTCAGCGGCTCAGACTCGCTTGCGCTTGCGCGAGAGGTAGTCCACCAACATGTATTCACCCAGCCGATCGGGCCGGGTATAGAGGGCACGGCCGCGGTTAATCTGGGTCATCTTTTCCACAAAAGCACGCAGGCTTGGCGAATCATCGAGCATAAACGTATTGATCGTGATACCGCGCTGGGTCACGCGCTCCACCTGCTTGAGAGTTTCCTGCGCGGCGCGAACGCTGACCCCGCCAAAGGATAGCGGCCATTCGCAAAACAGCCGCCCCTTGGCGAAGTAGGCGGTGGGCTGGCCGTCGGTTATCACGATGATGTGCTGGTTTTTGGCGGGATGGCGCGAGAGCAAGTCGCTGGCCAGGCGCAGACCATCCTGCAGGTTGGTGAAGGGATCGCCCATGTTCCAGGAGGCCTCGGGCAGATCCTTGAGCTTGAGTTCCACGGCGCGGGTGAAGAAGCCGACGATCGAGAAATAGTCGCGCGGAAACTTGGTCCGCACCAGACTCTCCATCGCCAGCGCGACTTTCTTGGCGGCGGCAAAGCGCCCCTCCCAGCTCATCGACCAGGACATGTCCAGGCACAGCACGGTGGAACAGGAAGAGGCATAGTCGCTTTCGTAAACCTGAAAGTCGTCGGGATATAGATGCAGCGGTACCCCGGGCGCACGCATCAAGCCGCGCTTGAGGGTAGCCACCAGGTCCAGGCTGAGCGGCAAGCCAAATTCCCACGGCCGCACCGATTCGGGCCGCGCTTCCACCAAGCCGCGATGGTCAGTGGCGTGGCCGCCGTGGCGATCCTTGAGCAAGCCGCGATAGATGTCGCGCAGAGCGAGCTGGCCTATGCGGCGCACGCCGCGGGGCGAGAGCTGGAGCTGATTGCCCTTGGGGGTAACCAAGCCGGCTTCCTTGATTAGGATCACCATCTGGCGCAGGCTGCGCAAATCCTGCCAGGCTTCCTGGCCCAGCAGCTCGCGCAGCTGATCGAGCGAAATCTCCTCCAGGCGGTTGGACATCAGGTCCTGCTCGAGTTGGCGCAACTGCTCCATCTCGCGCATCAGCCGCACCGCGTCTTCGTAGGAGAGCGCTTGAGGGCCGTGAAAGTTCTGACCGTAGCGCTCGCGGAAGTTCTCCAGGTCGCGGATGTTTTGGTACTCGCTCAGCAGATCGTCGAATTCGGCGCGCGCCTGCTCGTCCTGGAACTCGTGATTCTCCAGCTTGCGCAGGGCCTGTGACAGCCGTCGCGGCATCTGGCCCAACTGGCGCAATTGCTCGGCATTGGCCGGTTTGCTCTCCAGGTTGCGGCGCAAGGCCTCGCGCTCGCGCTCGAGCAGATCGTGCAGCCGCTGCTCCATCTCGCTGAGCGAATGGCGCAGGTTGAAGTCGCTGTAGCGCTGGCGCATCTCCTGGCGCAGTTGCTCCAGGAATTCGTCCAGCCCCATCACTCGCATGTCGTCCAGCTCCAGCCCCTGGCGCAGCATCCAATCCAGGGCCTGGTTGACGTCGTCCGTATAGGACAGGTATTCGGAAAGCTTCTCGAAGACCTGCGCCGCGTTGAGCTTGACCCGTTGCGAGCCGTCCCACTGAGTATAGCGAACGATATTGGCCATCGCCGGCCGCCTGTTACCTAGGCGTGATAGGCAAAACGCCCGCCACGCCGTTCCTTGTTGAGCTTTTGATGCAGATGGAGCCCTTCGAAGATGAATTCGGCGACCGAGGCCATCAGGCCCGGGCTCTCGAAGGAGCCGATCCGGCCCACCGCCTCGCGCAAACCCGGGATCACTCGCAGCGGCTCTATATACTCTTCGGCGGGCGCCTGATCCGAGACCTCCACCCCCCAACCCTGATCGAAATATGCGATTATTTCCTTGAGATCTTCCACCTTGACTGCCTGATCGAAGACCTTGAGCACGGCGCGGGAGATCAGGCGCTCGATGATCTCCTCCTCGCGCTTGTCCTCACCTGAATATTCCAATTCCAACTTGCCGGCGGTGGCCGGATAGAGCGAATGGAGATCGGACAACCGCGGCACGATCTCGCTCTCGTCGTTGCGCACCGCCCGTTTTTCGGCATTGGAGATGACCGCTTCGTAATTATTGATGGTCATCCGCACCGAAACTCCCGAACTCTGGTTGACATCGGCACAGGCGCGGGCCTCGAAGGTAAGCTGGGCTATGATGTCCTTGATGAATTGCGGGACGCGCAACTGCACGCCCATCAGTGGCGGGTAGTTGGCCTCCTGTTCCATGATCGCAATCTCGTCGGCCTGGGTGCGCGGATAGTGGGTGCGGATCTGCACGTCGAAACGATCCTTGAGCGGGGTGATGATGCGCCCGCGCGAGGTGTAATCTTCGGGGTTGGCGCTGGCGAAGAAGACCACGTCCAGGGGCAGGCGAATTTTGTAGCCCTTGATCTGGACATCCTTCTCTTCCATCAGATTGAATAGTCCCACCTGTACCTTTTCGGTCAGGTCGGGCAGCTCGTTGATGGCGAACAGGCCGCGGTTAGTGCGCGGAATCAGGCCATAGTGGATGGTCTCTTCGTCGGCCAGATAGCGTCCCTCGGCCACCTTGATCGGATCAACCTCGCCGATCAGATCGGCAATCGAAACGTCAGGCGTGGCCAACTTTTCGCCAAAGCGCCGATCGCGCCCTATCCACTCAATGGCGACTCCCTCGCCCTCGCCCGCCACCCGCCGGCGGCATTCGTGGCAGATAGGCTGCAGCGGGTTGTCGCTGATCTGGCATCCTGCAATCGCCGGCACCCATTCATCGAGCAGTCCGACCAGAGCACGGATGATACGCGATTTGGCCTGGCCGCGCTCACCCAGAAAGACCATGTGATGACCGGCCAGGATGCCGTTTTCGATCTCCGGTATAACCGAGTCGTCGTAACCGACAATCCCGGGCAAAATGCGCCGGCCCGCTCTGAGCAAGGCCACCAAGTTGTCGCGCATCTCCAGGCGCACCGGTTTAACCCGATAGCCGGCCTGGCGCAGCGCCCCAATCGTTTTGATTTTGAGCAAGCTTTGGTCCATTACAAACTCCGCCCCTGAGCTTCAGGATATGGGAGTCGCCAGCTTGCTGAAAAGCGGATCCAAGGTGGCGAAGCTGGCCTCCAAATGCTCGGAGAGCACCCGCACCGAAGCTAGCACCGGCATGAAGTTGGTGTCACCCTCCCAGCGCGGCACCACGTGCCAATGAAAATGGTCGGCCACTCCGGCTCCCGCCACCCGGCCCAGATTGGCGCCCAAGTTGAAACCCACCGGCCGCATCGCCATCCGTAGCAGGCGCACGGACTGGGCGAGCAGAAAATCCAGATCTGCCCGCTCCGGCCCCTCCAGCAGCTCCAGGGAGGCGAGATGGCGGCGCGGGGCGATCAGCAGGTGGCCGTTGTTATACGGATAGCGATTGAGCATCACCAGCGCCCGGGGTCCAAGATGGAGCACCAGGCGCCGTTTGCGCGCGGCCGCGCTCAACCCTTTCATGCAGAAGATGCAACCCGCGCTGCGGCGGGCGCCACTGACATAGGCCGCGCGCCAAGGCGCCCACAGGCGCGCCTGGCGGGTGGCGCCCGGGCCGCTTGGCGCGGCAGGGGGACGCCGCATCAGGCTGCCGTCCTCATCGGGTTGCCATCGGCCGCTGTGCGGGGTTTGTAACCAGCGCTTGCGCGGGCAAACGCTGGTGCCGGCGGCGGTTAGCGGTCGCGGCCTCTGCCGCGCCCGCCGCGCCCACCGTCGTCACGGTCCAGGCGCAATTCCTCGTTGAGAATGTCTTCGAAGGAAAAGCGCGCGCCCTGATGCTCGCGCTGCATGTAGGCCTGCATTTCCTCACGCTCTTCATGTTGCTTCAAGGCACGAATTGACAGGCCGATGCGCCGCTCCTTGGGGTCGAGCTGCACCACCAGCGCCTCGACCTGATCACCGGGTTTGAATAGCGCGGAGGGCTTGTCAACCCGCTCCGAGCTGAGCTGCGAGACGTGCACCAGCCCTTCGATCCCCTCTTCGATCTCGACGAACACGCCGAAATCCGCGATCGAAGTTACCTTGCCGTTGATCTTAGTGTTGAGCGGATAACGCTGAGCGATACTGTGCCAGGGATCCTCGGCCAACTGCTTGATGCCCAGACTGACACGCTCATTGTCCACGTCGATCCCGAGCACCACCGCCTCGACTTCGTCACCCTTTTTGTAAAGTTCGGAGGGATGCTTGACCTTGCGCGTCCAGGACAGGTCGGAAATATGGACCAACCCGTCGATGCCAGGCTCGATTTCGACGAAAATCCCAAAATCAGTGATCGATTTGACCTTGCCCGTTACCCGTGAATTGGGCACGTGCTTTTCAGCCAACTGCTGCCAGGGATTGGGCTCGGTCTGCTTGAGTCCTAGCGAGATCCGCCGGTTGCCCTCATCCACCCCCAGCACCTGGACCTCAACCATGTCGCCCACGTTGACCACTTTGGAGGGATGCACAGTGCGCTTGGTCCAGGTCATCTCGGAGACGTGAATCAGCCCCTCTACCCCCTTTTCAAGCTCGACGAAGGCGCCGTAATCGGTGACACTTACCACCTTGCCCTGCACCCGCCGCCCGGGTGGATAATTGCCCGCGACCTCGCTCCAGGGATCGGTCATGATCTGCTTCATCCCAAGCGAGACCCGCTCGCGCTCGGGATCGTACTTGAGCACCACGACCTTGACCTTATCGCCCACCTTGAGCACTTCCGAGGGATGCTGCAGGCGGCCCCACGACATGTCGGTGATGTGGAGCAAACCATCGATGCCGCCCAGGTCGATAAAGGCACCATAGTCGGTGATGTTCTTGACGGTACCCTCCAGGATTACCCCTTCTTCCAGAACCTTGAGGGTCTGCTCCTTGAGCGAGGCCCGCTCGTGTTCGAGTACGCTGCGGCGCGAAACCACCACGTTGGCGCGGGCGCGATTGAACTTCAGGATTTGGAAGCGACCGCGCTGGCCAATGTAGCGGTCCAAGTTGCGCACCGGGCGGATATCGACATGGGAGCCGGGCAGAAAAGCCGGCACGCCGATATCGACCTTCAGCCCACCCTTGACCTTGCCCAGCACCACTCCTTCCACCGGAGTATCGGTCTGAAAGGCCCGCTCCAGCTCGCGCCAGACCTTGAACTTCTCGGCCTTGGCGCGTGATAGCATCACGGTTCCGTTGTCGGTCTCGGTGCCATCGAAATAGACGTCGATTTCGTCGCCTTCGCTGACCGCGACGTTGCCCTCGGGGTCGGCGAATTCGGCGATCGGCACCTGGCCTTCGCATTTGTAATTGATGTCTACAATGACGTGATCGCGGGTGACCAGAAGAACTTTCCCGACCAGCACATCCCCCGGCCGCGGGGCGTTGAGGGTTCCTTCCATCAACGACTCGAATTCATCTTGTCCTCCGTGCGCTATGTTCGACAAACCTTTCTCCATTTATTTGGGACTCCCCGGAGATTCCAGGCTAACAGGAATGCATACAACCGGGCCTCGCCGGTTTCAAGCCCCGTTACCGTTGGTGATGTTCCGCGATGGCAGCTTTGAGGGTGGCGACCACTCCCGCCAGCGACAGATGAGTAGAGTCTAGCAGAATCGCATCGGCCGCGCATCTCAGCGGCGCCAGCGCGCGCTCGGCATCACGCCGATCACGTTGGCGAAGCTGGAGCCGCACTTCCTCCAGCGTAATGCGCTGACCCGCCGCCGCCAACTCGCGCCAGCGGCGCGCGGCGCGCACCTCGGGATCGGCGTCGAGAAAAAATTTGTACTCGGCGTCGGGAAAAATCGCCGTGCCAATGTCCCGCCCTTCCATCACTACCCCACCGCCCGCTCCCGCCGCCCGCTGCAATTGACCCATCCGCTCCCGTACGCTGCTCAAGGTTGAAAGCGTGGAAGCCAACTCGCCGACCTCCGGAGCACCGATGAGGCCGCTGATATCTTCGCCATCGAGCAGTACGCGCTCGCCCTCGAAGCCAATCTCGATGGTGGCCAGCAGTGCCGAGATAGCCGCCTCGTCGTAGGGCGGTTGCGCCAGCCCGGAGCGCTGGGCCGCCACCGCCACCGCCCGATACATGGCACCGGTGTTGAGGTAGGTAAACCCCAGCTCGGCCGCCAGCATCCGCGCCACGGTCGATTTGCCTGCGCCCATCGGCCCGTCGATCGCAATCACGGGCCGGGGCCGGGCGATGGTCGGTGCGCCCGCTCCCAGATGGCGCACGATTCGCCGTCCCTGCTCGAAAAGCGCCTCTAGTTCGGCCGAATCATGATGCTCGATGGCATGGCGCAGGCGCGTCAGGGAGTTCTCGAAACCGGCCAAGGCCTCCAGGATGGGCGCCCGATTGGTCAAACAGATGTCGCGCCAGATATCGGCCGGCGAGCCCGCCAGCCGGCTCATATCGCGCAGCCCACCAGCCCCGTAGGCAGCGGCGAAGCGCCCACCCACCAGCTCATCCTCCAGAGCCGCGCCCAGCGCGCTGGAGAGGATTTGGGGTAGATGGCTTACCCGGGCCAGAATCTGATCGTGCAGCAGCGCGCTCATCCGCTCCACCTGCGCCCCGACCCCGCGCCACAGACGCTCCACCCGCTCCAGCGCTAGCGGCGTGCTGCACCGCGAAGGGGTGACAATCACGCGCCGGCCGATGAACAGCTCGGGGTCGGCGGCAGTAGGACCGGCGCTCTCCTTGCCGGCCACCGGATGGGCCGCCACCAGCGCCATCGCAGACCCCAGGCCGGGCTCCAACTGTTCGATCACCCACTGCTTGACGCTGCCCACGTCCGTGATAATCGTATCAGCAGGCAGATAGGGGAGCAGCTCGCCCAGCACCCGCGGCATCGCCATCAAGGGTACCGCTAACACCACCAATTGCGCACCGGCCGCGGCTTGCGCGGGATCGGTGCTGACTTCATCCACCAGGTTGCGCTCAAGCGCTACCTGCAAGCTGTCCGGGCGCCGGCCAAAGCCGTGCACTCGTCCCACTAGTCCCAGGGCGCGAGCACGCGCCGCCAAGGAGCCCCCAATCAGCCCCACACCGCAAACCGTCACGCGTTCGAAGATAACCGCCATTAACGTGCCTGACCGGAGCGTCCCAGAATTTTCTCCATCGCCTGCACGAAGCGGCGATTCTCTTCGGGCAAGCCCACGCTGACCCGTACGTAGCGGGGCAGGCGATAGGCGTCCAGCGGCCGCACAATCACTCCTTCCTTCAGCAATGCATCGAACACCGCGCGACCGCGTCCCACGTCCACCATGATGAAATTGGCCTGACTGGGGACGAAGCGCAGCCGCAGCCGCGCTAGTTCGTGCTCCAGATATTCCATCCCTTCGCGATTGACCGCCAAGGTGCGCTCGACGTGCTCCCGATCCTCCAGCGCCGCTCGCACCCCAACCTGGGCCAGCAGGTTGATATTGAAGGGCTGGCGCACCTGATGGAGCAGGCGCACGAAATTGGGATGGGCCACGCCGTAGCCTACTCGCAATCCAGCCAGGCCATAAATCTTGGAAAACGTGCGCAGAACGATAAGCTTGGGCTGTTGCGCCAAGTCCTCCAACGCGTTGGGATAATCGGCGGCGCGCACGAATTCGAAATAAGCCTCGTCCGCCACCACCACCACATGGTCGGGCAGCGCGGCCAGAAAGCGCCGCCATTCCTTGCGCCGATAAATCGTGCCGGTGGGATTGTTGGGATTGGCTAGAAACACCACCCGGGTGTCGCGATCGATAAGGCCGGCAATCGCCTCCAAATCGAAGCCGTGGTCTCGCATCGGCGCGCTGCGCAGTTGGCCACCGCTGGCCGCCACCACCAGCTCGTAAATCGCGAAGGCGTGCTCGGAGGTGACCGCGTTAAGCCCCGGCCGAATGAATAGATAGGAAACCAAGTTGAGCACCTCGACCGAGCCACAGGCCATGAAGATGTGGCCGGGGCTCAGACCATGGCGCTCGCCCAGCCGGCGCACCAGTTCGTAACTGCCACCGTCGGGATAGCGATTGAGTTCGCCCAGCGCTTGGCTGATCGCCGCCAAAGCCCGGGGCGAGGGGCCCAGCGGATTTTCGTTGGAGGCCAGCTTGACCGGCTCCACGCCCAGCTCGCGTTGGACTTCCTCGATCGGTTTGCCGGGCTCGTAGGGGGTGAGCGCGGCCACCGAGGGCAGGACCAGATCTTCGAGTTCCATGGCCTCTCTAGACTCTATCCCGCCACCCGAGCCTCGGGATATGACCCCAGCAGCTTGAGAAAAAGCGCCTTGCGCTTGAGCGCCGCCAGCGCCCGCTTCATCGCCGGGGCCTCGCGATGACCGCGCAGGTCGGCGTAAAACAGATAGGCCCAGGGGCGTCCACGCTGGGGACGCGACTGAATCATCGTGAGATCGATCCGGTTGCGGGCAAACACCGTGAGCGCTTCCTTGAGGGCACCCACTCGCTCGGGCATCGCGAAAATTACGCTGGTCTTGTCGTTCCCGCTTTTGGCCACCGCCTGGCGCCCCAGGATGAGGAAGCGAGTCATATTATGCGCCTGGTCCTGGATGGCGTGCGCCACCACGCGCAAGCCATAAGGTTGGGCGGCCTCGGCCGCCGCGATCGCCGCCAGCGTGGGGTCGGCGGCCGCGCGGCGTGCCGCCAACGCGTTAGACGCCACCGCTTCCTGCACGCAGCCCGGAAAATTGGTGCTCAAATAATCCCTGCATTGGCCTAGCGACTGTTGATGGGCAAGAATTTTTTTGATATCGGCGCGCCGCCCGCTGAGCGAGAGCAGCGCATGGCGCACCGGCAACAGCACTTCACCCACGATTTGCGCGGGGCTGTCCAACAAGGCGTCCAGCGTCACGGTAACCGAGCCTTCGGTGGAATTCTCCACCGGCGCCAAAGCCAGATCGGCCCGCCCACCGTCGAGCGCGGCAAACACGGCGGCAATCGACTCCTCGCCCTGAAGCTGAGCGCCATGGCCGAACTGGCGTATCGCGGCCAGATGGCTGTAGGTGAATTCGGGCCCCAGATAGGCCACTCGCAGCTCGTGCTCCAGCCCCCGGCAGGCCGAAATTATCTCGCCGAAGATGTGGCGCACATCCTCGGTCCGCAGCGGCCCCTCATTTTGCGCTATCAACCGCTCCAAAATCGCCTGCTCGCGCGCTGGCTGATACAGCTCGGCTCCCTGGGCGCGCTTTAGGTGGCCAATCGCAATCGCCAGCCGGGCGCGCTCGTTGAGCAGCTTCAGCAGCGTCTGATTGATTGCGTCGATCCGCTCGCGCGCCGCGGTCAACTCCGTGCGCGGGGGTCGCACCGAGGACACAGAGCGTACCGCTTTGACCGTTGCCATCGCCCTTTACCGTCCCGCGCGTGCGGGCGCGCGCTCAAGAAAAGCCTGCCCCAGGGCCGCCAGCTTGGCTGCTCGCGCGGCCCGGATCTGAGCCGGGGTCAATTTGGTCAAAGCTCGCAGCTCGCGCCGGATCACACGCCCCAGAAGTAAGGCCGCCCGCTTGGGATCACGATGGGCCCCGCCCCGGGGTTCGGCCACAATCTTATCGGCCACCCCTAGTTCAAGCAGATCGTGAGCCTCCAGCTTGAGCGCGCTGGCAGCCCGGGCGATGTTTTCCGGGGTACCCTCACGCCACAGGATCGCCGCGCAGCCCTCGGGCGTAATCACCGCGTAACAGGCATGCTCCTGCATCAGCAGAACGTTGGCCACGCCCAACGCCAGCGCCCCGCCGGAGCCGCCTTCGCCGATGACCGTGGCGATCACCGGCACCGTCAGTCCCGCCATCACCAACAAACAGTGGGCGATCGCCTCAGCCTGGCCCCGTTCCTCGGCGCCCAGCCCGGGTTCGGCCCCCTGGGTGTCGATAAAGGTCAGCAGGGGCAGGCCAAAGCGCTCGGCCAATTCGTAAATCCGCGCCGCTTTGCGATAACCCTCGGGATTGGGACGGCCGAAGTTGCACGCCACTCGCTCGGCGGTAGAACGGCCGCGCTGCTGCCCCACGATCGCCACCCGCTGCTTGCCAAAGTAGCCTATTCCAGCGACTATCGCCCGGTCATCGCCAAAGCGGCGGTCGCCATGAAGTTCGACGAAGTCCCGGAGCAGCGCCGCGATATAGTCCAGCGTCTGGGGGCGGGAGGGATGGCGCGCTAGGCGCACCCGGTCAATCGGAGTCAAGGTGGCATACAGCCGGCGCTCCAAGCGCGCACGCTCGCTCAAAAGCGCATCACGCGCGGCCGGCTCCAGCGCCGCGATCCGCTCATCGAGCTCGCGCAGCGGCTGCTCAAAATCCAGGTAGTCAGGCATCGTCAATCATCCGGTTGCGTCCGATGGGTGCACATCCAGCGTTGGTGAAAAAAATTCCTGCAACAACTTTAGCCCCTGCGCAAGCGCGCCGCCTGGTGCAAGCCAGATAATCCCAGGATCAGCTCGAAACCAGGTCATCTGCCGCTTAGCCAGTTGGCGGGTGGCCCGCTTAGCCTGTTCCAGCGCCTGCGCCAAGCTCATTTCACCCGCCAACGCGGCGGCGATCTCCCTGTAGCCTATGGTGTGCCGCAGCAGGGGGCTATGAGCCAGCCCACGTGCCAGGAGGGCGTTTACCTCGCCTACCAGTCCTGCCTCCATCATCGCATCCAGCCGCCGCTCAAGCGACCGATAAAGCTCCTCGCGCTCAAGCCGCAACCCCAGCGTCAACGAGGGCGCGAAACGGTCGGAAAAGCGATGGGCCGCCTGATGAACGCTCAACGGCACGCCGGTCAGGCGATAGACCTCCAGTGCCCGCACCACCCGCGCAAGGTCGTTGCGATGCAGCCTGCGGGCGCTGGGCGGGTCAATTTCCATAAGCGACCGATGCAGCCTATCCACTCCTTCGCGCCGGGCCAACTCCATCAGCTCGCGCCGCAGCGCGGGCGCGGCTGGTGGTCCCTGGAACAATCCCTGGCGCAGCGCGCGCAGGTAAAGCCCGCTGCCGCCAACGATTAAAATCGGCCGCCCGCGTCCCGCGATCTCCCCAATCGCCGCCTCGGCCATCAGCTTGAAACGGGCTACATCGACGCTCTCCTCGGGCTCGACGACGTCAATCAGATGATGGGGCACACGGGCGCGCTGGGCCAGGGTGGGCTTGGCGGTGCCAATATCCATCGCGCGATAAAGCTGGCGCGAATCGGCATTGACAATCTCCGCCCCCAGCCGCTCGGCTAGCGTCAGCGCAAGTTCGCTCTTGCCCACCCCGGTGGGCCCCACGATAAAGGCCCGCCGGGGGGTCAATCCAAACGCGCTCATCGACGAAACATCCGCTCGATCTGGCCGCGCGAGAAGCGGATATGGGTGGGCCGGCCGTGGGGACAATTGGACTTGAACGGGGTGCGATCGAGATCGGCGAGCAGGGCGCCAATTTCCGCCCCCTTGAGCACACGCCCCACTCGCACCGAACCGTGACAGGCGAGTTGCTTCAGCAAATGCTCCAGGCCGCTGGGGGCTTGTGCTTCCGGCTCGCCCAAAACCTCGATCATCTCGCGCAGCAGTTCGACTCCGCCCTCGGCCCCAAACACCGCCGGGCTGCCCTTGAGCAGGAGGGTGGCTGGACCGAAGGGCTCCAGCTCGAAACCCAGCGCCCGCAGGCGTGGCAGCGCGTCGCCCAGATGGGCGGCACGCGCGGGGTTAAGCTCCAGGGTTTGCGGAATAAGCTGGTTCTGCACCTCAACCCCACCATGCTCCATTTGCGCCTTGAGCCGCTCGAAGGTAACCCGCTCGTGGGCGGCGTGCTGATCAACCAGGACTAAGCCGTCGTGATCTTCGAGCGCGATATACCCGCAAAAGAGCTGGCCCAGGACACGCAGTTCCGAATAGGCCGGCAGCGCTCCCACCTGCCCCGCCGCTATCAAGCGGGCCGCCTCCACGGGAGCCTCGCATGGCGCAGCTGCGGAAGCGCGGTAGCCCAGGCCCAGCGCCGGCTGCCAGGCGGCGGGCGCTGGATTGGAGAGCGCAACCAGGCGCAATGGACGCGCTGGCGCGTCAGCCAGGGGGGCGAGTACAGCGGACTCTGCCGGCGGCCAGTCGAGGGCGTCCCCGCCGGAGGGCGTTTGGGCCTGGCTTGATAGGTTCGCAGCCGAGGCCGCGGCAGGGCCGGGATCGGCACCACCACCGGCTCCCAGCAGACGCTGGCGCAGTATCCCGTATACGGTCTCGAACAGCGCCCCTGCATTGCGAAAGCGCACTTCGGCCTTCATCGGATGGACGTTGACGTCAACTTCCTGCGGGCGCACGGTCAGGAACAAGGCCGCCGCCGGATAGCGTCCCTTGGGTACCAGGGTGGCATAGGCATTGCCAATAGCGCGCAGAAGCATCCGATCGCGCACCGCTCGCCCGTTGACATAGGTATACAGTAAGCGGGCGCTGGCAAAGGATTGCTGGCTATGACTTATGAGCCCCTCAAGCGCGATCCCCGCCCCATCCCCCGAAACCGGCATCATCGTCAGCGCCGACTTGGCGCCAAAGAGCTGGCGCCAGCGTTCCAAGGCGCTAGTGGCCCGCGCCAGTTCCAGTACTCGGCGCCCATCGGCAATCAGTTCAAAGGCAATCCGGGGAGCCGCCAGGGCCAGGCGCTGAACCACTTCGACCACTGCTCCCTGCTCGGTGGCGGGTGTGCGGAGGAACTTAAGTCGGGCCGGGGTATTGAAGAATAGATCCCGCGCCTCGATTCGGGTCCCCGGCGCCATCGCACACTCCTGCCGCCCGCCCTCTTCGCCGCCCTCCACCCTTATCTGCGTACCCGCCAAGTCTTCGGGACGGCGAGTCTTGAGCTCCAGGCGCGAGACGCTTGCAATCGCGGCCAAAGCCTCGCCTCGAAAACCCATTGTATGAACCGCCACCAGATCGGCGACCTCGCGAATCTTGGAGGTGGCATGACGGCGCAGCGCCAGCACCGCGTCGTGCGCGCTCATCCCACAGCCATCATCGCTCACCGCCAGCAACGCGGTTCCGCCTGCGGCGATCTCCACCATAATCGCGCTGGCGCCGGCATCCAAAGAATTTTCGATCAACTCCTTGACGGCCGAGGCCGGCCGCTCCACCACCTCGCCGGCGGCGATTTGGCTGGCCACCCGCTCGGGTAGGATATGGATTAAGTGTTCAGCCATGCCTTGGATGCCTCGCCCACCTTACTCCCGCCCCCTCTTTCCCGCCGCCCGCGCAGAGGCTAGTTTGATGGCGGCGCGCCGACGGCCGGGGCCTAGTTCCCACGAATCCGGGCGCGCACGGGTCCAGGAAAAAGATGAGACATTGCGCAGTTTGCGGCAAACAGCCCTCAGTGGGCAATAACGTCAGCCACGCCAACAACAAGACTAAGCGCCGCTGGCATCCTAATTTACAAGAGGTCCGCGCTCAAATCGGCGGCGGCACGCAACGAATTCTGGTCTGCACTCGCTGTTTGCGCAGCGGCCGAGTCAAAAAAAGCGCCTGACATAGAGCACGGCCGCCGCGATCGCATTCTCCGGGCGGCCGCTCACCACCTGCTCGGCGCCCCGGAGCCGTCGGTGCGGCGAGCCATCCCGTAGATCCTCATAGATCCTAGGGTCAATCGATCCTAGGGTCGCTCTGTCATCAACCCCATCTGCCGTAACACCTGCGACGAATTGAACACGTGAGCTGGCAATTGATTTGACATAATCGAATATTAGAATTAGTCTAACACCCAAGTCGCCGGCCTGGTTTGGCGGCGCTTTTAGTGCCGATTAGTTAGACGCTATCTAAATATGGATGAAATCTAGCTTAAGCAAAGAGGAGGACGGATTATTTCCTTATGGCGAAAGCGGGCAGCAAAGTTTTGATGTCCAGGCTTCATTAATTGCGCTGGCCATCGCAATGAGTTCGGCTTACAAGGGCATCCAAGGATGTAATAACCCATCATCGATGGAAAAAATGAACTGGAGGTAAATAGCATGAGCACCAATAATGACAGCGATGCGGGCCAGTGCCCGGTGATGCATACGGCGGCGGTGACCAGCTCGAACCGAGACTGGTGGCCCAACCGGTTGAACCTTAAGATTCTCCACCAGAATTGCTCCAAGTCCAATCCGCTTGGCGAGCAGTTCAACTATGCCCAAGAGTTCAAGAAACTTGACTTCAAGGGGCTTAAGAAAGATCTCCATGAGCTGATGACCCAGTCGCAAGAGTGGTGGCCGGCCGACTTCGGCCATTACGGACCGTTGTTTATCCGGATGGCGTGGCATAGCGCCGGCACTTATCGCATCGGCGACGGTCGCGGCGGCGCCGGCAGCGGCCAGCAGCGCTTTGCGCCGCTCAACAGCTGGCCGGACAACGTCAATCTGGACAAGGCGCGCCGGCTGCTGTGGCCGATCAAGCAAAAGTACGGCCGTAAAATTTCGTGGGCCGACCTGATGATCCTGGCCGGCAACGTCGCGCTGGAGTCGATGGGCTTCAAGACCTTCGGTTTTGGCGGCGGGCGCGAGGACGCCTGGGAGCCTGACGAGTCGGTCTTCTGGGGCGCGGAGAGCAAATGGCTGGAGGACAAGCGCTACTCCGGCGACCGCGAACTGGACAATCCCCTTGCGGCCGTGCAGATGGGGCTGATCTATGTCAATCCCGAAGGGCCCAACGGCCGGCCCGACCCCGTGGCAGCGGCCCGGGATATCCGCGAGACCTTCGCGCGGATGGCGATGAACGACGAAGAGACCGTCGCTCTTATCGCTGGCGGCCACAGCTTTGGTAAGACCCATGGCGCGGGTCCTGCCTCACTGGTGGGGCCCGAACCCGAAGCCGCCGCCCTCGAGCAACAGGGACTGGGCTGGAAGAGCGCTTTTGGCACGGGCAAGGGCATCGACGCGATTACCAGCGGTCTGGAAGTCATCTGGACCGCAACCCCGACCAAGTGGAGCAACAATTTTTTCAAAAACCTGTTCGAATACGAATGGGAACTGACTAAGAGCCCCGCCGGCGCCTATCAGTGGAAGCCCAAGGGTGATGCCGGGGCCGGCACCGTGCCCGACCCATACGATCCCTCCAAACGCCGCGCGCCTGCGATGCTGACCACCGATCTCGCGCTGCGCATGGACCCGGCCTACGAAAAAATCTCGCGACGCTTCTATGAGCATCCCGAACAATTGGCCGACGCCTTCGCGCGCGCTTGGTTCAAGCTGACCCATCGCGACATGGGGCCGCGCTCGCGCTATCTGGGCCCGGAAGTTCCAGCGGAGGAGCTATTGTGGCAGGATCCGGTGCCCGCGCTCGATCACGCGCTGATTGACGAGCGCGATATCGCGACGCTCAAGGCCAGACTCCTCGCCTCGGGCCTGTCGATTTCGCAACTGGTTGCAACTGCCTGGGCCGCGGCGGCTACCTTTCGCGGTTCCGACAAGCGCGGGGGGGCCAATGGTGGGCGCCTGCGGCTGGCCCCGCAGAAGGATTGGGAGGTCAATGAGCCCGCTCGCTTGGCCCAGGTGCTGGCCACCCTCGAAAGTATCCGCAACAGCTTCAACGGCGCCCGCTCCTCGGGTGAAAAGCGAGTGTCACTGGCCGATCTAATCGTCCTGGGCGGTTGCGCGGCCATTGAACAGGCGGCCAAACAGGCCGGACACGATGTCGAGGTTCCCTTCGCGCCGGGTCGTACCGATGCAAGCCAAGAACAAACCGACGTCGAGTCCTTTGCCGTGCTCGAGCCGGTCGCTGATGGCTTTCGCAACTACCTCAAGCGGGATTACGCGATACCAGCGGAGGCGCTGCTGGTGGACAAGGCGCAATTGCTGACCTTAACGGCGCCCGAGATGACGGCGCTGATTGGCGGGATGCGCGTTCTCAACGCCAATTTTGGACAATCTCAACACGGCGTTTTGACCAAGCGACCACAGGTGCTCACCAATGACTTCTTTGTCAACCTGCTTGACATGAACACCGAGTGGAAACCGAGCGCGCAGGCTCGCGACCTGTTCGAGGGACGTGATCGCGCCACCGGCGCATTGAAGTGGACAGCAACCCGCGTAGATCTGGTTTTCGGGTCGAATTCGCAGCTTCGTGCCATCGCGGAAGCCTATGCCTGCGCGGACTCGCAACTGCCGTTTGTACAGGCCTTCGTGGCCGCCTGGAACAAGGTGATGAACGCTGACCGCTTCGATCTGACCTGAAGTTTCTCGCGTGGGAGGGCTTTTGTATTCCCCTCGCCCACGCCTTAAACGGCGCGCTGGTCGCGAGCTCTTGGCAACCAGCGCGCCGGGCGGTTATTTGCGCTAAAGCTTAGGTCCGCAGAGCTCCGCGCGCGGCGCGGCCATGCGCCGCGAACCCGCGAACATGAATCAAATTGCAAAATCGCGGCGGGCTCTGTGACGACGACCGCCACCAGCCGCTTCAGGAGGTAGCCCTGGCCGAATCGTACGTTTCATCCCTTAGCGTGCAGCAACGAACTCAACCTACTCTGGGCGCAGCACGGCGCGCCCGATAAGCCTGCCTGCGTGTAAATCAGCCAGCGCGTCGCTGGCTTGATCAAGTGGACGAGTCGTGACCGGAACCGCGGGCAGCCCGGTGCGGCGGACCAACTCGATAAGCTCGCCCAGCTCACCGGGGCTGCCGACGTAAGAGCCCTGGATGGTAGTCGCGCGCATCGGAATCAGCGGCAGCGGCAAAGTGATCTCGCCTCCGAACAGCCCGACTATGATTAATTTGCCGCCCTTGACCAGACTATCCAGCCCCATCCTTACAGTAGAGGGCGCGCCGACCAGATCGACCGCGGCCCACAACGGAGCGCCCGCCGCCGCGATAATTTGCGCCGCCGCGTCAGGCGCTGCGCTGTCGATCGCTGCCAGCGCGCCGGCAGCTAGCGCGGCTTGGCGTTTGCTCGGATCGATCTCGGCTACGATCGCTCCCCGTCCGCCCATCGCCTTGAGAATCGACAGCGCCATCAACCCCAGGCCGCCGGCGCCGATAATCAAAATGGGCTGCGCGGCCATCAGCTCGCGCCCGACTTTCTTGAGCGCCCCGTAGGTGGTCAGGCCCGAGCAGGCGTAAGGCGCTGCCTTGACCGGGTCGAGGTCGCCGACCGGGAACAGGTAGCGCGCCTCAGGGACCAGCAGATGGTCGGCGAAGCCGCCCGGCAGGAACAAGCCCAAGGATCGCGGCTGCAAACAGAGCTGCTCCTCTCCGCGCGCGCAAACCGAGCATCGGCCGCATCCGATCCAGGGAAAGACCAAGACCTGCTCGCCCACCTTAACGCCCTGCGCCCGCGGCCCCACCGCGACTACCTCGCCGACGTTTTCATGGCCGGGCGTCAAGGGTAGGCGCAGGCCTCGATCGGCCAATCCCAACCGCTTGCCGGCACCAAGGTCATAGAAACCCTCCCACAGATGCACGTCGCTGTGGCATACGCCGCACGCGAGGACCCTAAGCAACACCTCGCTGCCTTGGGGCGCAGGCGTTGGCCGCTCTACCATCCGAAGCGGGGCGTTGAACTCAATCAGATCGTAGCTGCGCATCAGCCTCACCCAATCGATTCTTGGTCCGGCTGGCGAGCATTAGACCCCGCCAAAGCACAGATATTTGATTTCCAGGTACTCTTCGATTCCGTACTTGGAGCCCTCGCGGCCGATGCCCGAATGCTTGACCCCGCCAAAAGGCGCTATTTCGGTAGAGATGATCCCCTCGTTGATACCGATAATGCCGCTTTCCAGGGCCTCCGCCACGCGCCAGCATCGACCCACGTCGCGGCTGTAGAAGTAGCAGGCCAAGCCGTATTCGGTGTCGTTGGAAAGGGCGATGACTTCTTGCTCGGAGGAGAAGCGAATCAGTGGTGCCACTGGGCCGAAGGTCTCCTCGTTCATCAGTTTAGCCTCAGGCGCCACGTCGGTCAGGATGGTGGGCTGGAAGAAGGTCCCACCCAGCGCATGGCGCTGTCCGCCGCATCGGATGTGTGCCCCCAGCCGCACCGCATCGCTGATATGCTCCTCGACCTTGGCCACCGCGGCTTCATCGATAAGCGGCCCGATGGTGACCCCGCGCTCCAGGCCGTCGCCCACGACCAGAGCCTTGACCGCTTTCTCCAAACGGGCGGTGAATTCGTCGTAAATCCCGGCCTGAACGAAAATTCGGTTGGCACACACGCAGGTCTGGCCCGCGTTGCGGAACTTGGAGGCGACCACGCCAGCGACCGCCTGGTCCAGGTCGGCGTCGTCGAAGACGATAAAGGGGGCGTTGCCGCCCAGCTCCAGTGAAACTTTTTTGACCGTGGGCGCACATTGCTCCAGCAGCAGGCGGCCGACCTGGGTCGATCCGGTAAAGGACAGCTTGCGCACTGTGGGATTGGAGGTAAGCTCGCGCCCGATCGCGATCTCGTCGCCGGTCACCACGTTGATCACGCCGGGGGGAAAGCCGGCGCGCTGGGCCAATTCCGCCAAGGCTAGGGCGGAGAAGGGAGTTGCAGGTGCGGGCTTGATCACCACCGTGCAGCCGGCCGCCAGCGCCGCGCCCGCTTTGCGCGTAATCATGGCATTGGGGAAGTTCCATGGCGTGATGGCGGCAGCCACACCGATAGGTTCCTTGAGCACCACAATCCGGCGGTCGCGGGTGTGGGCGGGAATCACGTCGCCGTACGCGCGCTTGGCCTCTTCGCCGAACCATTCGATAAAGGCCGAGCCGTAAGCTATCTCGCCGCGCGCCTCGGCCAGCGGTTTGCCTTGCTCTAAGGTCAGCAACAGCGCCAGGTCGTCCTGATTTGCCATGCACAGATCGAACCAGCGCCGCATCAGGGCCGCCCGCTCCTTGCCCGTCATCGCGCGCCAGCCCGGAAAAGCATCGGCGGCGGCACGGATAGCCCGCCGGGTTTCGGCCTGCCCCATCTCGGGCACGCTTCCCAGTTTGCGACCGTTAGCTGGATTGATGACCGCATTGGCGCGGCCGGAATCCGCATCGAGCCATTCGCCATTGATATGGCATTGCTGGCGAAACAACCGGCTATCTTGGAGAGTCATGGCGCAAAACTCCTTGGCAAATCGCGGTGTGAACTCCAGCCCTAGTAAATCGCACGAGCTGGTTCAAGCTAGCTTGGTTTTTACCTGAGACAGGCCAAAGAAAGCATTAATAGTTACAAACCTAGGCAAAATGATTATTATCGGACGACCCAAGTTTTATAGCGCAGGAAGAGGATAAAGATCGCTTATGACCACAACCACTCGCACGCTGGCGGACCAAACGCTGCCTTTTGGCGGCTATCCGATGATGCTGGCCAGCGGCCTGCTGCTCCTGGCCGGGCTGCTGGCGGGCTGTGCAAGCGGTTACGGCCTTAATCGCCCCGCGACCATGGAACCTCCGGCCGTTGATCTGACCGGCACCTGGACGGGAACCATCCGCGTCATTCCCTGCAATACTGCTTACACAGCTAACGGGGGGCGGTGCAACGCCGTCAATCGAATCGTCTTCACCTTGGTGCAAAATGACGAAAATCTGAGCGGCGAGTACCGATGTGCGGTCGGCACTACGATTTGCCGCAACGGCAATGCTGACACATATGGAACAGTTCAATCCGGCTGGGTGTCGGGCAATCAGCTTGCAATCAGCGTCCTGCTGCCCGCCGATCTCTCCAATTGCCGCTATAGCGGTGCCAGCACGACCCCCAATACCGCGCGCGGCCGCTATAGCTGCTATCAGGGCGGCGCCTTGTTGGAGCAAGGCGAATGGCAGTTGGATCGGGTCGCGGTCGAACCCTCGGCCGCGCATTGATGGAAAGTGCAAAATTTGCTGCGCCAAGGCCATTTTCCGCTGCTAGCATAAAGGGCAAAACACCGGCGGCTCGCCGCCCGGGAGGGAGCCATGGCCCAATGCGACGTATGTGGCAACGAGTATGACAAGACCTTTCAAATCTCACTGCGTGGACGAACCCTGACCTTTGACAGTTTTGAGTGCGCCATCCAGATGTTGGCGCCGCTGTGCACCCATTGTAATTGCCGAATCATCGGCCATGGCGTGGAGCAGGGCGGGCGCATCTATTGCTGCGCCAACTGCGCCAAGCAGGAGGGCATGGCGGAGGTGCGCGACCGAGCCTGAACAAGGATTTGAAATGGACCGGCTAGTCCGCGAAATCAAGTAGCAGCGTACTACCGGATTTTTTCAACGGCGCGCATCGGCCGAATGTTTTAGACTGAGATTCAGGTTGCCAACTGACCCGACTTTCTGCCGGATTTCCGATAGAAAGACAAATAGTTGGAAAAGCCGCCGCCTCTCACCAGGCGGCGGTTTTTTACCCGATCGGTCTTTTATCGTTACTCTCCGCGGAGGCTGGCCGCCCTCTTGCAATGGCGCATAATAGAAGGGGGGGCGGCGGCGCGGTAGCCGCCGCCTCGGGCTACAACCGAAGAGGAGAGGTTTCATGGAACGGCTGCAGATTACCGCGCGTGATTTTGATCTGACCCCTGCAATCGACAGCGAAGTGCGGGAAAAAATGGCGACCTTGGACCGTTATTACAACCGGATCACGGCCTGCGAAGTCACCTTGGGCGGCGTGGTTGGCCATCATCGTAAAGGTGGCCCCTTCGACGTTCGTATACGACTTAAAGTGCCCAACAAGGAATTGGTCGCCGATCATAGACACGACAGTGATTTCAGTCTGACCCTGAAAGAATCCTTTGCCGCCATTAAGCGCCAGCTCGAAGATTACGTGCGCGAGCATCGCCAGCACTAAAGCGGACCACCTGCATGCGCCCGTCGCCGACGGCGACGAGCACATGCCGCATCAGGCATAAGGAGCCGCGCTCCCCTGCGGCGCGCCCGCCGCGGGGGGGCGCAGCAGGCCGCGGCCCAGCGCGCGCTCCTTGACCATCGCGAACAGCACCGGCACCAGAATCAGGACGGCGATCGAAGAAGTGATCATGCCGCCTACGATCGGCACCGCGATCGGCTTCATCACGTCGTTGCCGATCCCGCTTTGGAAGAAAATCGGGACCAGGCTGAAAATTACTACGAACACCGTCATCAGCTTGGGCCGCAGGCGATGAACCGCACCCTCTATCGTGGCAGCCTCGATGTCGAGATGGTCAACCGGACCTCTCGCAAGCCGCAGATCCAGCGCCTCATCCAGGAGGATGATCATTATCACCCCAGTCTCGACCGCGATCCCGAACAGGTCGATATAGCCCACCGCGACCGCCACGCTGAAATTGATTCCCAACATATACTGCAGGAGCAGTCCACCAGTCAGCGCAAAGGCGCAGGGAAAAAGCAGGATCAAGGCTTCTGACAGCGCATCGAATAGCACGTAGAGCAAGACAAAAATCACCATGATCACGATGGGCACGATTACCCTCAGCCGTTGCTTGGCCCGCAGTTCGAAGCTGTATTCGCCCGACCACTTGATGCTGTAACCCGCCGGCAGATGTAGTTTGGCATCGAGTGCGCGCTGGGCGCGTGCGACATAGCCGCTGTAGTCGTTCGTGGCCAGATCGACAA
Source organism: Candidatus Binataceae bacterium (assembly GCA_035294265.1). Lineage (NCBI taxonomy): Bacteria > Candidatus Binatota > Binatia (SeqCode) > Binatales (SeqCode) > Binataceae (SeqCode) > Binataceae bacterium (SeqCode). The sequence continues at coordinate 50,702 of DATGLK010000018.1, read as the reverse complement.
AGACGTAGGCGGTGAGCTGGGCACCCTCGTCGCGAATCATCGAAGGTCCCTGGCCAAGTGTGACGCGTGCAACTTCGCTCAGGGGAATCTGAGCGCCCTGCGGCGTCATAATCAGCATCTGGCGCAGCGCCGACAAATTTTGGCGATAGTCGCGCAGGTAGCGCACGTTGATTGGAAAGCGATCGCGGCCCTGTACGGTGAGCGCGATATTCTCTCCACCCATTCCCGAGCTGACCAGCCGCTGCACGTCGCCCACGGTCAGGCCGTAGCGCGCGGCTTGCGCCCGATCGACCTCGATATTGACGTAAAAACCCTCGGCCACGCGCTCGGCGAAAACTCCGCGGGTGTCAGCCACCCCGCTGAGGATTCGTTCCACCTCGCCGCCGATACGTTCGATCTCGCCCAACTGGGGGCCCTGAACCTTGAGCCCGACCGGAGTCTTGATCCCGGTCAGTTCCATATCGAGCCGGTTCTCCACCGGCATCGTCCAGGTATTGGCGAGGCCGGGAAAATCCAGCTTGGCGTTCATTTCCTGCACCAGGCGGTCGTAGTCCATCCCGGCCGGCCACTGCGCCCGCGGTCGCAGCGTCACGGTGGTGTCGTACATGTCCATTGGCGCATTATCGGTGGCGCTGTCGGAGCGCCCCACGGTGCCGAAGACGCTTTCCACCTCGGGAAACGATTTCAGAATCCGGTCCTGCTCCTGCAGCAGATGGCCGGCGGTGGTAATCGAAATTCCGGGCAAGGCCGTGGGCATGTAGAGCATCGAGCCCTCGAACAGCGGCGGCATGAATTGAGTGCCGATTCGCCCGGCCAGGGGAAAGGTGGCCGCCAGGAACAGCAAGCCTACGCCCAGGGTGATTATGCGATGGCGCAGGCAGACGCGGATGACCGGCAGGTAGAGCATCTGAAAGAAGCGCGCCACCGGGTTTTCCTGCTCCCGCCGGTAGCGCCGCGCGCGCACCAGCCAGACCATCAGCAGCGGCACGATCGTGATCGCCAGCAGCGAGGAGAAGGCGATGGCGAAGGTTTTGGTATAGGCCAGCGGCTTGAACATCCGCCCTTCCTGCGCCTCCAGCAGGAACACCGGCAGAAAGGAGACCACGATGATGATCAGCGAATAAAACAGCGGTCGGCCCACCTGCTTGGCGGCTCCGATTACCACCTGCTTGTGTGCCTGGGGCGTAAGCCGGCGCCCCTCGCGGGTCTGCTCGGCCAGATGGCGGTAAGCGTTCTCCACCATCACGATCGCGGCGTCGATCAACACGCCGATCGCCAGCGCGAAGCCGCCCAGCGACATGATGTTGGAGCTAACCTGCAGGTAGAACATCGGAATGAACGAGGCCAGCACGGCGACCGGAATGCTTAGGATCGGGATCAGCGCGGAGCGGAAGTGGAACAGGAAGACGATCACCACCAGGCTTACGATGATCGCTTCGTCGATCAGGTCGCGGGTCAGGGTCGCGATCGAAGCGTCGATCAGGCCCGAGCGGTCGTAGCCCGCCACGATTTGAACTCCCGCAGGCAGGCTCGACTGGATCTGGGCGAGCTTGGCCTTGATCCCATTGATGACGCTGAGCGCGTTCTGGCCGTAGCGCATCACGACAATCCCGCCCACGGTCTGACCCTCGCCGTTCCATTCGGCGATTCCCTCGCGCAGGTCGGGGCCGAAGCTCACCACACCGAGGTCACGCACCAGAATAGGCGTGCCGTCGTGGCTGCCCACGGGCACGTTGCCCAACTCGGCGAGGGTCTTGATGTACCCCAGGCCGCGCACCATGTAATCGGCGCCGCTCATCTCCAGCACCCGCCCGCCAACCTCGTTGTTGCTGTCGCGAATCTTGTCAATCACCGTTTGTAACGACACGTGCAGGGCCAACAGCCGATTGGGGTCCAGCTTGACCTGATACTGCCGGACGAATCCGCCGATACTTGCGACTTCGGCCACCCCAGGGACGGTTTCGAGCTGGTAGCGGATATACCATCGCTGTAGGGTGTCGAGGTCGGCCAAGCTGAGGTTGTGACGGCGGTCCAGCACGACATATTCGTAAATCCAGCCCGCGCCGGTGGCATCGGGCCCGATCGCGGGATGGACGCCTGCAGGTAGCAGGCTTTGCAACTGCTGCATGTATTCGAGCACCCGGCTGCGCGCCCAGTAGAGGTCGGTGCCGTCCTGAAATACCACGTAAACGTAGGAGTCGTTGAACATGGTCTGGGCCCGCACCGCCTTGACCCGCGGCGCCGCCAGCATCGTGGTAACAATCGGATAGGTCACCTGGTCTTCGATCACTTCGGGCGGCTCGCCCGTCCATGGAGTATGAATGATGACCTGAACGTCGGAGATATCGGGCAGCGCATCCAGCGGGGTGCGCCGCAACGACCAGACCCCCGCCAGAACCGTTGCCATGGCGAAGAGCACGACCAGGAAGCGGTTGCGACTACACCAATCGATGGCTGCTTCGATCATGGCCTCACCACTACATCCCATCCGTGGCCAACAGCGTCATTTGGCTGCGCGCTATCTCCTGGCCGCCCCTGGTTGCCAAGAGCGTCACACTCCAGGAGCCGCCGCTTTCCAGGTTCACGTCGGCAACATAATTGCCGCCGCCCAGCGGCTTGGCGATTGCCGTCTGCCGCATCGCCGACATCCCCATCGCGGGCATCGCCGGCATGAAAAACACCAGCGTGACGGCGGCGTCGGCAACTGGCTTGCCTGCGCGGTCGCGCACCGTGAGCAGGATTTGGTTGCTGCCCTTGCGCGGCGGCGTCGGCTTGGTCGCAAGCTCGATCGTCCCCGCGGGCGCGCCGGCCGCCGTGCTGGCGCCCGGCGGCAGCGGTTGGAAAGTGCCCAGCGCGGCCTGCAACTGGCTTTCCGAATCGATCAGGAAGTTGGCCGAGCTGACGATCCGCTGACCGGCCCGCAGCCCCGCACGCACCACGAAAACGTCGCCCAGGTGCGGTCCCAGCTCCACCTCGACCGGTTGCAGGTAACCGTCACCACGATCGATGAAGGCCACATTGTGAGTTCCGGTACGCAGCACCCCGGTATCGGGAATCACTAACCCTTGGCCCAGCCGCGCCATCAGCGTGATGTTGGCGTACATGCCCAGCTTGAGCAGCCCCTGGGGGTTGGCAAAAGCACAGCGCACCCGTCCCGTGCGCGTGGTCGGATCGATCCCTTGCCAGATGAAGTCCACTCGGCCCGTGAAAGTGCGACCAGGATAGGCGTCGATAGTGACCGCGACCGAATCACCCAGCTTGATCTCGGCCAACTGGTTTTGAAACACCGCGGCGTAGATCCAAACCTTACTGAGATCGGCGATAGTGTAGAGCCGGGTTTCCGGCTGCACGTACTCGTTGGGTAGGGCCGACCAATCGACCACGTAGCCGCTCATCGGCGCGTCGATCGCGACTGCATCGCGAATAGTGCGCTGACGCTGGAGGCGGACAATCTCGCCGGGCGATACGCCGAAGAGCTTGAGGCGCTCCAGCGCCGCCCCGACCAACGACTGAGCGCCGCTGGCCACGTCGGGAATATCGCTGGTACGCAACTCCTTGGTAGTCGCCAAGGCGAGCAGATACTCCTGCTCGGCGTTGACCAGGTCGGGGCTGTAGATGGTGAACAGCCGCTGCCCTCGGGTTACGTATTGATAGGTCTGATTGACGAAGACCTTCCGGATCCAGCCCGCGAAACGGGTCTGCACGTAGCCTTCACGCTGCTCGTCGGGTTCGATTATCGCCGTAGTCCGAATTAGGTCCTGCAGCCTCCTTTCTTCTACCGTCGCTAGTTGCAGGCCGATTAGCTGGCGCTGACGCACCGAGACTTGGATGGCGGCGCGCGACGCCTGGGCCCGCGCGCCGCCGGCGCCCAACACTATCGAGAGCGCCAGCAAGCAGCGCGCCGCGGCCCACGCTTGGCTTGGCCCGCGGTCGCCGCGCGAAGTCAGGCTGAACTGGCGTACCGACAAGCTCATGGCACCTCTCCGATGATCTGGCTAATCCGGGCAATCGCGATCTCATGGTCGGCGACCACGCGGTAGTACTCCTGCTCCAGCCGCAGCAGGTCGATCTCGGCGCTAAGCAGGGTTTGGAAATCGACCTTGCCCACGCGGTATGCGGCTAGCGCGGATTGCAGAGTTGCCCGAGCCTGGGGGAGCAGGCCATCGTGGTAGATTTTGCTGACGCGCTGCGTGGTCTGAATCGCAACCCACTGGTTCTGCGCCTGCGCCAATACCTCCAGCCGGGTGGCGAAGGTCTGAGCGTGTGCCGATTCCTGCTCCGCCCCAGCCTGGTCGATTGCCGGCGTCTGCTTGCGCCAGAAGTACAAGGGAATGCTCAGGCCGACGGTCGCCATGTAGTAATCAGGGAACCGTGACCCGGTGTTCTGGTACATGTAGGAAAGACTGAGATCGGGAATGTAACTCTGACGGGCCAGCCTCAAGGCTTGCTCGCTCTTGTCCTCCAGCGCCTGGGCCTGCTTGAGTACCGGCGAGGCCGCCAAGGCCAGTTGCCGCAATTGATGCTGGTCCAGCTTGAACAGCGTCGGCGTGACCTCGCCGATCGCGATGTCGGGCGAGTCGGGGTCGCGCCCCACCATCGCCTTGAGGTTGGCCTGCCCCTGCTCAAACCCTTCGCGCGCGGTCTGCAGTTCGTCGAGGATCGAGGTCATTTCGAGCTGCGCCTTAAGCACGTCTTGCTGTCGGGCGGTGCCGACCTCGTATTGGGCCCGGGTGATGTTGGCGATCCCGCGGAACTGCTGGTAGGTGCGGTGCAAAAGCTCCCGGGATTTGGCCAGGTAGAACAGTTCGAAATAGCTCTCCCGCACCTGCTCGATCAGCGCGCGCCGCTGTGCTTGATAAGCTTCCCAGGCCCAGCGAGCCTGCTCGCGCGCGATCGAGCCGCGCAGACCCAGCTTGGTCGGGAAAGGAACCTCCTGGGTAACGCCGTAGCCTAGATAGGCAAAGTTATTGCTCTGCAGATCGTGGCCGGGAATCGGATTGCCCACCGCCAGGTTCTGAAACGTGACCTGCGGATCGGGCAAGGAAGCTTCCTGCAGCGGAACTTTCTGCGCCGCCTGCCATTTGTGGCGCGCGGCGATGATAAGCGGGCTGTCGGCGAGCGCCTCGGCGACCAAGGAGGGTAGGGTTTGGGCGGCAGCGCCGTCGCCGGCAAGCGCCGGCCGTGGCTGCGCCCGCGCCACGGCGGCACATAATCCTAAGCATCCCAAACTGAAAATTATGATTCTTGCTCGAGCTTCCCTCTGGCCTCTGGCTTGTCGATACTCCATGGCATCAGACCCCTTTCGTTCGCCTCACGCGACCCATCCGAGGCGCCGCCGCGGCGCGCGCCGCAGGCGCGATCCATCACCCACCTTGACCTGTCAGCGTCGGACCGCGCGCTGGCGGCTGACTCGCTGACTCAACGACCAAAGAGCGAGGGAAAGATCAGATCTGACGGGAACAGATGATGTCGCGCAGGGGCGGCGACGACGAGGGCAGCAGGCGCGGCAAGTACGGCCGCGACGACGGCGATAGCAGGAGCCGCGATTGAATTCGTCCAAGCGGCAGGGCCGCGGTAAAAACTGGCGGCGTACCGTGATAGGCCAGCGTGTCTATGGAAGAAGGCGCGCTCGCGCAACAGTCGGCGGCCCGTTGTCCCGCCGGCATCGAACAGGGCCGGGCACAGCAAGTGGCCGGGGCGACATTCGCCCCCCGCACCAGGCCGCATTTCGGAGCTAACGGAAAGGTCAGCACGAAAGCGAGCACAATACCCATCGCGTAGCGCATCGCACCAACGACTCTACCCTCGCCGCACAGCGGCGCACAACCAGGTAAATATAGAGCACGCAGGCCGATTGCTTCCGCGGTAAGAATAAGGGGCGGAGTACAGGAAGCCAGGCACCCGGCATGCTAAGAGTAATGGCGTGAAACTACTGTGGAGCTTCGCCACCGCCGCCCATTCCTTGGCCCAATGTCCCCGCTGGGAGCGGCGCGAGATCGCCATCGTCGGCCGCTCCAACGTCGGTAAAAGCTCGCTTATCAATGCGCTGGCCGGGAGCAAAGGGCTCGCCCGCACCAGCAGCACCCCCGGTCGTACCCAGGCGCTGAATTTCTTCACCGTCGGCGAAGATTTAGCGGTCGTCGATCTGCCGGGTTTCGGCTATGCCCGGATGCCTGCCGAACAAGCGACAAAACTGGGGGCCTTGATGGAAGAGTTTCTGACCCGGCGCGCGACGCTGGCGGCGATGGTGCTGCTGGTCGATATTCGCCGCGAGCCGGGCGAAGTCGAGCGCAATCTGGCGATCGCGGCCGCGCGCCGCCGCCTCGAGCTCCTCGTCGTAGCCACCAAATGCGACAAAGTCGGGCGCGCCGAAAGGGTCGCCGCGCGGGCTCGCCTCGGCGCCCTGGGCAGCTCCATCAATTTCTGCTCGGTGGTAAACAATGAAGGGATTGAGCCGCTGCGGCGCGCGCTGTTGGCCGTGGGGCGTTCAGCAGCCAGCTCACGGCGCGGCGGCCCGGTGGAGGCGTGATGCCGGCGGTTAGTGTCATAATCCCAGCATACAATCGCCGCGCGATGCTCAAGGAGGCGATCGCCTCGGTCGCGGCACAGCGCGGGGCCAACTTCGAGCTTATCGTGGTCGATGATGGCTCCGATGACGGCACATGGGAGGACCTTAACGAGGGTGAACTTGCCGCGGCATTGGCCCAAGCGCCCTCGGGCTGCGCGGTTAAGCTGTTGCGCCAGGAAAATCGCGGACCAGCAGCTGCGCGCAATCACGGAGCGGCCGTGGCCACCGGCGAATATCTGGCCTTCTTGGATTCCGACGATCTATGGATGCCGGACAAGCTGGCCCGCCAACTTGCCTACTTCGCCAATCATCCGCATCTGCGGATCGCCCAGACGCAGGAGTTGTGGCTGCGCGAGGGGCGGCCAGTCAATCCTGGCCGCCGTCATCGCAAGCCCGAGGGGCAATTCTTCGTGGCCGCGCTGCGCACCTGCCTGATCAGCCCTTCGGCGGTGATGATGCGGGCCGATCTGTTCACCGCCCTGGCCGGCTTTGACCCGCGCCTGGCGGCCTGCGAAGACTACGATTTGTGGCTGCGCGTGCTGATCAAGCATCCGGTCGGTTTGCTCGACGCGCCGCTGGTGATCCGGCGCGCCGGCCCTCATGGCCAGCTCTCTGCACTGACTCCGGCGCTGGATCGATTCCGGATTCGCAGCCTGCTCAAGCTCTTGGCCGCGGGTGATCTGGACGCCGCGATGCAGCGTCAGACCGCGCTGGTGCTCAGGCAAAAATGCGGAATCTATGCACAGGGATTGGAACGGCGTCGGCACGAACGCCAGGCCGATTTCTATCGTGGCTTGGCCGGCCAGATTGCAATTCAGTTGGAGCACAACCTGACGCTGGATCGCAACTTAGTGGCAGGCCTGCTCCGCGCCCAGCCGTTGGAGTGTCCTGATGATGTCTGAAGCGGGCGCCCAGGCGGCGATTCGCGCTTATGCCAGCGCTCATCACATCTCCGCACCGGCGCTGGAGCGGTGGCTGGCGATGGGCGAAGCAGATGGGCTAGCGATACTTGAGTTGGCGCAAGTCCTCAAACTACGCACTGGCCAGCTGCTCTCAGCCCTCGATCTGCTCAGCGATATCGCGCTGCGCCAGGGCACCGAGGTGGGCACGGTGATGCGTCAGCCTGAGTTGCAAAAGCTGATCGACGCTCCCGGTTCGCGACCCGAACGGGCCAGCGCCTACCTGGCGCGCTTGACCGAATTGCGCTATCCGCGACTGCATCGGATGCGCGAGCGGCTGTCGGCCGCGCTGGGGGAGCTTAAGCTACCGAGCGGCGTAACGGTGGTATTGCCCCGTGATTTAAGCTCTGATGAGCTGCAGATTCGGCTTAACCCGCGCACGCCAGCCCAGTTCGACCATCAGCTCGAAGCGCTGCGCGCGCAGGCCGCCCAGCTTAAGCGGGTGATAGCCGGGCTTGGTGGTTCGGATGAATTTTGAGCTGGACCGAATTGTAATTGAACAGGAATTTCGCTCCGGCGCCCTGGCGCGCCGGGTGCTCGCGGGGCTGCCCGCGGGCGTGGCGGTGGAGTATGTGGATGACGGGCGTGCCGCGACTCGGCCCGACACTCAGTTCGCCGATCCCTTCGTGGCGGGTAAGCGACGGCTGGTGCTGATGCGCCGGCGCAGCCCCTTCGTAATGGCCTGCCCGGCGGGCGGAGGGGAATTCGCCTGCTGCGGCTACCTGGTGATGGCACTGGCCTCCAATTGCCCTATGGATTGCAGCTACTGCTTCCTGCAGGAGTATGTCGCCAACAACCCCAGCTTCCAAATCTACGCCAATTACACCCAGGCTTTTGACGAACTCGCCACCCTGGGTAAGCGCGCCGGTGGTAACCATCTGCGGGTGGGCACCGGCGAATGGGCGGATTCGCTGGCCTGGGACAAGCTTACCGGTTTAAGCCTGGAGCTAGTGGACTTCTTCTCGCGCCAGCGCAGGTTGACGTTGGAACTCAAGACCAAGACCGACGAGATCGACAACCTGCTGACCGTCGATCCCAAGGGGCAGGTGCTGGTCTCCTGGAGCTTGTCACCGCCCGCCGTTCATCAAAGCTGCGAGCATCGTAGCGCGCCGCCGTCCGCCCGTATCGCCGCCGCGCGCCGGCTTTGCGAAGCCGGTTACCGGATCGCCTTCCATCTCGACCCTGTGATCGCCTACGAGCAAGCGCAGTGCGATTATTTAGCGCTGCTTGACCAATTGTTTGAGACGATCGATCCGGGCCGGATAGCCTTTATCAGCCTGGGCGGCTTGCGCATGACGCCAGGCCTGCGAACGATCGCGCGCCGGCGCTTTCCGGCCGATGCAATGTTGGTGGGCGAAGAGGTGCTGGCTCCCGATGGCCGCTATCGGACCTTTGTGCCCTTGCGCGCCGCATTGTTGAGCGCCTTGGCCCAACACATTCGCGCCCGCCGAGCCGATTTACTCACCTACTTGTGCATGGAATCGGCCACCATGAGCGAACGGGTCTTGGGCGCACCGCCGGCACGAGCGGGGTTGCTGGGCGCGCGGCTGGCGAGCGGCTGATGGCGAACAACGTCACGTCCCGCCGCCGCGCCGGCGGCAAGCGGAGCACCAACGGCTTAAGCCGACGAGCAATCGGGGTCTTCGATTCCGGTATCGGCGGTCTGACGGTGCTCAAGGCGCTGAGCGTTGTATTGCCGAACGAAGATTTTATTTATCTAGGCGATACCGCGCGCGCGCCCTATGGCACCAAATCCAACGAGGTAATCAGTCGTTATTCGCGCGAGAACACCGAGTTTCTGCTGGCCAAGGGAATCAAGTTGCTAGTGATTGCGTGCAACACCGCCAGCGCGGTGGCGCTGGAGTCGATCGCGGCTCAGACCACGATTCCAGTGGTAGGCGTGCTGGAACCGGGGGCGCGGGCTGCGACCAAGGCCTCGCGCACGGGCAAGATTGGGGTAATCGGCACCGAAGCGACGATCGCCTCGGGCGCCTACACCCGGCTGATTCGGCAATTGCGCCCGCATGCCGAACTTTATACTCGAGCCTGCCCGCTGCTGGTGCCACTGGCCGAGGAGGGCTGGACCGACAATGAAGTGGCGGAACTCACGGTGCGCCATTATCTGGGCAGCCTCAAAGCCAGTGGCATCGATACTTTGCTCTTAGGCTGCACTCATTATCCGTTACTGCGCGAGGTGATTGCGCACGCCTTGGGGCCGGAGATAAAGCTGGTGGATTCGGCCGCGGCCACCGCGGCGGCGGTGCGTGAGTTGCTGGGTAATCATCGTCTGCTGGCAAAAGCCGGGGCCGGCACGCGCAGTTTCTTTGTAACCGAGGCGCCGGAGAGATTTGTGAAGGTGGGGCGGCGGTTTTTCGGCCCCGAGGTGGAATCTTCGGTGCGCATCGAACGATAGCGCCGGGACCCGCGGCGGCGAGCATGGCTTTCGCGCGGCATCCTCCGCTAGTAAACTTGGAAAGCACATGGCTGTGGATATTTTCACGCGCCTGGGACGTAAGGTCTTCGGCTCCAAAAACGATCGCGAACTCAAGCGGATGCGCCCGCTGGTGGAAGAAATCAACCGGCTGGAGCCCACCTTGGAGGCCGAAAGCGCCGAGCAGTTGCGCGCGCGCATCGCCACCTGGCGCGAACGGATCGCGCCGCTGGAAGAGGCCGAAGAGCAAGCCGGAGCGCTGCAAGACGCCTTACCCGAAGTCTTCGCGATCGTGCGCGAGGCGGCCAAGCGCACTCTGGGGCAGCGCCATTTCGACGTGCAATTGCTGGGCGGCATGGTCTTGCACGAAGGCCGCATCGCCGAGATGAAAACCGGCGAGGGCAAAACCCTGGTTGCCACCCTGCCCTCCACTCTCAACGCGCTCAGTGGGCGCGGCGTACACGTGGTCACGGTCAACGATTACCTGGCCCGGCGCGACGCCGAATGGATGGGGCGGGTCTACACCTACCTGGGACTGAGCGTGGGCGTGATCGTACACGGCCTGTCCGACGCGCAGCGCAAGCAGGCCTACGCCTGCGACATCACCTACGGCCAGAACAACGAATTCGGCTTCGACTACCTGCGCGATAACATGAAGTTCAACCTCGACGATTACGTCCAGCGCGAATTCAACTACGCGATCGTGGACGAGGTCGACTCAATCCTGATCGACGAGGCGCGCACGCCGCTGATCATCTCGGGTGCCTCCGAAGAATCCACCGATACCTATTACGTGGTCGACCGGGTGGTGCCCCGGCTGAGGGCCGAAACCGACTATTCGATCGATGAAAAGTTGCGTACCGTGGCGCTGACTGAAGAGGGCGTCACGCGTGTCGAGAAGCTACTAGGAGTGGACAATCTCTACGATCCGCGCAATATCCTGCTCATCCATCACGTCAATCAGGCACTCAAGGCCCACACCCTGTTCAAGCGCGATGTCGATTACGTGGTCAAAGACGGCGAGGTCATCATCGTTGACGAATTCACCGGCCGCTTGATGCCGGGACGGCGCTGGAGCGACGGCCTGCATCAGGCGGTCGAGGCCAAGGAAAACGTCAAGATCGAGTCCGAAAACCAGACCCTGGCCACGATCACCTTCCAGAACTACTTCCGCATGTACAAGAAACTGGCCGGAATGACCGGGACGGCCGACACCGAAGCGGTGGAGTTCAACCAGATTTACGGCTTGCAGGTGATGGTAGTACCCACCAATCGGCCCATGATTCGCAAGGACAACCAGGACCTGGTGTACAAGAGCGAAGCTGAGAAATTCGACGCGGTAGTCGAGGAAATTCGCGATTGTCACGAGCGCGGCCAGCCGGTCTTGGTGGGCACGGTATCGATCGAGAAATCCGAACGGGTTTCCAACCTGCTCAAGCGCGCCGGGGTCAAACACGCCGTGCTCAATGCCAAGAACCACGAGCGCGAGGCCGAGATTGTGGCGCAAGCCGGGCGTCTGGGCGCGGTGACGATCTCCACCAACATGGCCGGCCGCGGCACCGATATCGTGCTGGGTGGCAATGCCGACTTCATGGCCGCCGATCAGGCCGGCACGCGTGATCCCACTGATCCTACCTTTCAGGAGGCGCTAGCGAAGTTTCGCGAACAATGCGCGGCCGAGCGCGAGCGGGTGCTGCAAGCCGGCGGGCTGCATATCCTGGGCACCGAGCGGCACGAGTCGCGCCGCATCGACAACCAGTTGCGCGGGCGCTCCGGGCGCCAGGGCGATCCCGGCAGCTCGCAGTTCTATCTCTCGCTGGAGGATGACCTGCTGCGCATCTTCGGCGCCGACCGCCTCAAGGGGCTGATGGGCCGCATCGGGATGGAAGACGGCATGCCGATCGAGCATCGCTGGATCTCCCGGGCGATCGAAAACGCACAAAAGAAGGTCGAAGCCCATAACTTCGATATCCGCAAGCATCTCCTCGAATACGACGACGTGATGAACAAGCAGCGCGAGGTGGTGTACCATCGCCGCCGCGAGCTTTTGGGCAGCGCCTCGCTCAAGGACGATGTCTTGGACATGTGCGAGGAACTGATCGAGAGCATCGTCGATGCCCACGCCAGCGATCAGCTGGACCCGCTGGATTGGGACTGGAAAGCGTTGGAAGACGCGTTTTTCCGCCAATTCAAGTTTCGTCCCGAGTTCCGCAATAATGGCAGCGTGCCCGCCGATTCCGCCCAGCTAAAGAGCGCCTGCATCGAGCGGGTGCGCAAGCTTTACGACGAGCGCGAGGCGGCCTTCACGCCGCCCGTGATGCGGCAGGTCGAGAAGATCATCCTGCTCCAGACCCTGGATGCCTTGTGGAAGGATCACCTGCTCGCGATGGACCATCTCAAAGAGGGGATCGGCCTGCGCGGCTACGCCCAGCAAAACCCTTTGGTCGAGTACCAGAAGGAAGGCTTCTCGATGTTCGAGGCGATGCTGGGGGTAATGCAGCAGGATGTGGTCGAGAAGCTGTTTTCGGTCCAGGTCGCACGCGAGCAGGAAGTCGAACGGCTGGAGCAAGCCCAACAGCAACGGCCGCAGCAGGTGGTGATGAGTCACGGCGGTCAGAGCGAGCAGGCCGCCGCCGCTCCGGTCCGGCGCGACGGCGACAAGGTCGGCCGCAACGATCCCTGTCCGTGCGGCTCGGGCAAAAAATACAAACGCTGCCACGGCCGCTGAACACACTTGCTCGCCGTCCGCGGCTCGGTTTAAATCGCCGCTGGCGAGGTAGATGCAATGGAACCGCGGGCGGAGGTAGTGGCAGGCTTCAGAATGGCCGGAGTCCGAGCCGGACTTAAGACTTCGCAGAACCCCGATCTAGGTTTAATCGTGGCTGATCGGCCAGCGGTCGCCGCTGGCGTCTTCACCACCAACCGGGTTAAGGCCGCGCCGGTCAGCTTGGCACAAACACGCCTACGCGCCGGCAGCTTGCGGGCCATTGCGGCCAACTCTGGCAGCGCCAATTGTTTCACCGGCGCACCCGGGATGAAGCTGGCCCAGGCTTCCTGCACCGCGCTGGCGCGCGCGCTGGGCTGCCCTCCCGCGCTGGTAATTCCCTGCTCCACTGGCGTGATCGGCCATCTCTACGACCTTCAGCGCTATCGTGACGGAATCCGCGCTGCGCTCGCCGCCCTGGCTCCCGATGGGCTCAGTGCGTTTGCCCAGGCGATCATGACCACCGACACCAGACCCAAGTTGGCGACCACCACGCTGCGCGCCGGCGGCACCACCGTAACGGTGACGGGAGTGGCCAAGGGGGCCGGCATGATCGCGCCCAACATGGCAACCATGCTGGCCTTTATCCTGACCGATGCCGCGCTGCCACTGGCCACCGTGCGCCACCTCGTGCGCCAGGCAGCCGCTCCCAGTTTCAACGCCATTACGGTGGACGGCGATATGTCTACCAACGACAGTCTGATCCTCGCGGCCAGCGGTGCGGCCGCCAACGGAGCGCTGCGCCCGCGCGAGATCAAGGCCTTCGCCGATGCAGTTAGCGCGCTGGCTGGGGAATTGGCCCGCCAGATGGTCTTCGACGGCGAGGGGGCCTCTAAGCTGGTCTCCATCGAGGTGCGCGGCGCGCGCCGGCGCGAAGACGCGGAGCGAGTCGCGCGGCAGATCGCCAACTCCCTGTTGGTCAAGACTGCCTTCTTCGGCTGCGATCCCAATGTCGGGCGGATCGCCGCGGCGGCGGGTGCCTGCGGAGTCACGTTTGATCCCCAGCGACTGGAGCTGTGGATCGATCGGGTGCGGATTGCGGCTCGCGGCAAGATCCTGGTGGCGGCGCTGCCCGCCGCGGCGCTGCGGATGAAGCAGCGCCAGTTCGCTCTGACCGTCGATCTAAAGCAGGGGCGCGCGGTGGCTACCGTGCTGACCAGTGACTTGAGTTACGACTACGTAAAGATCAACGCCGAATATACCACTTGAGCTGGTCAACCAAAGGAGAGCGCGTGGGCAACTTCGTCAAATTGGCCCGAGTCGAGGACGTTGCGGTCGGGCAGGGCAAGCAGTTCAAGGTCGGCGAACAGGAGATCGCGCTGTTCAATGTCGAGGGTAACTTCTACGCGATTGAGGCCTGGTGTTACCACATGGGCGGACCGCTGGCCGACGGTTATTTGCGCGGGACTCGCCTGCAATGCCCATGGCATGGATGGACTTTCGAGTTAACTACCGGCTGCTATACCCGCGACCCGAACAAAAAGCTCACCATTTTTCCCGTTAAGATTGAAAACGGCGACATTCTGGTCGAAGTATAGGACTCTTCCCAGGAAGCCTTTGGGGGTTCACGGATGAGCTAAGCGCCCCTCTGGCCAGCGCCAGCGCCGCAGCCTACAATTTATCGACATCGGCACAAGGCGTTTTTCGATGCCCGTGCTCAATCCAGACAGTTATCCCTGGTCGCTGGTTTCAATCCGCGCCCACACCCCATCCAGCTCGGGGATCTACGGAATTTTCGCCGAGCAGTGGATCTACCTCGGGCAAAGCGATGACATCCAGGCCCATCTGCTCAGCCATTTCTGGGGCCTGCGGCCCTGCATCAGCCAACATCATCCGCTGGGCTTTACCTTCGAGCTGGTGCCTTACAGCGAACGCCCCCAGCGCTTGGAGCAGTTGCGTATCGAACTGCAGCCGATCTGCAATACACCTAACAGCATGCTGGAGGGAGCAGTGGAAGCCCTTGACACCACAGCAGCGCCAGGATTTTCAGAGCTCAGCCAACCCTTGTCGCGGGTTATGATCCGACGGCTGCAACGATGGTGGAGTGAGCAGCGCCGGCGCAGGCTGGCCCCCTCTTGACCAGGACTTAGACCCCGCCGATTATGAATTGGCGATGTTAGCCTGCCCCCGGCACGTTCGCCGATGCCCAGTTTGACCCCTCCGCCGTCGCCGACTACGCCCTGGCCCCCATGCGTTTTATGCGGCTGGGCGACCGCGTATCGGATGGAACGCGAAGGGTTTGCGATCGTGCGCTGCCCCGCCTGCGGCTACAGCTTCGCCGTGCTGCCTCCCGGTCTCGATCTGAACACTATTTATCAGGATGACGCCTATTGGAGCGGCGGCACCGCCCACGGCTATCCCAGCGACTATGCCGAATTGGCGCCGGCGATAATGACCAAAATGTTCGCCGAGCGGCTGCGCCAGCTTGCAGCCTTTGCGCCACCACCGCGCACGCTTTTGGAAATCGGCTGCGCCTCGGGTCATTTCCTCTCAATGGCCCGCACAGCGGGTTACCAGGTCGAGGGTTTGGAGATTGGAGCGCCGATGAGGGCAGTATGCGCGCAGCGCGTAGGTTGTCAGCTCTACAGTTCATTGGAACAGATCGAAGCCGCCGGTCGGCGCTACCAATGCGTGGTGATGTACGAGGTGCTCGAGCATCTGCCCGATCCGCCGGCAATGCTGCGCCGGCTCGTTCCGCTGCTCGCGCCCGACGGTCTATTGACGGTGTCCACCCCGAACTTCGAGGGTGTAGGTGCCGAGAATAACGCTCCTGGCAATGTGTGGTTCGTACCGCCCGCTCACATCGCCTACTTCGGGCCCACCAGCCTGCTACGATGTCTAGAACTGGGGGGCTTCAAGCCTTTGCTTTTGGAGAAGCGGCTTGATCGCGAACCACCGCTGCCGGCGCCTCTGGCCGCGCTGCTCGGCCCACTACGGCGCGGCAAGCGGATGCGACCGCGGGGGATTATCGGGCGTTGGCTTAAGGCTTACTATCTGCGCCAGCCCGACGCTGCGCGCTGGATGGATTGTCTGGTGGCCTACGCGCGGGTCGGACCTTAGCGTGCGATCGCCCACCAATAATTTGCAGCTCTGCATCGCTTAGCAATAGTCCAAAAGAGAAATCGCCTGTGAGAGGATGTCTAGTTCGGCCAATTCCAGTCCTGAGCTACCTGTACCAGTGAACCGGTTCGGGTTTGGCAGGCATTGGACGGAACAAACCACTAACCGTCACGCTCGCGATCGGGCCACGCTATTGGGCCACTGAGCGCGGCGCTTTTGCCGGCGTGCTGGCGGACATTTGGTCGGTCTTGAGGGCGAGCAGCGACCGCCTGTAAGGCGAACGCGCTACCCCGCGCTCGGTGACGATGGCGGTGACCAAGGCAGCCGGCGTGACATCGAAAGCGGGATTGAATACCCGGGCGCCGGCCGGCACAATCGTTCGCCCCATGAAGGTGGCTAGTTCGGCTGCGGCGCGCTCTTCGATAGGAATATGAGCCCCGCTGGGGCAGTTCAGATCGATCGATGACAGCGGAGCGGCCACGTAAAACGGCACTTGATGGCGACGGGCCAGCACGGCCAGCGGATAGGTGCCGATTTTATTGGCAACGTCACCGTTGGCCGCAACTCGGTCGGTCCCCACGATCACGCAATCGACCATATCGCGGGCCATCAACAGACCGGCCATGTTATCGGCCAGGACCGTGACAGCAATCCGATCCTGGCGCAACTCCCAGGCGGTCAAGCGCGCCCCCTGAAGAAAAGGGCGGGTTTCATCGGCGAACACACTAACCGCTCGTCCCGCCTCGCGCAGAGCGCGTACGATTCCCAGTGCAGTACCGTAACCGGCGGTGGCCAGCGCGCCGGCGTTGCAGTGGGTCAGGATGCGAGCCGGGTTGGCCGTAATAAGATCGGCCCCCAACCGGCCCAAGGCGCGGTTGGCGGCGATATCCTCGCGATAGATCGCTAGCGACTCCTGGCGCAGGCGACGAAACAGCGCAGCCGAGCTCAGCGCGCGGCTGGCTTCCACCAAAGCGCCCATTCGGGCCACCGCCCACGCCAAATTAACCGCAGTGGGGCGAGTAGCCATCAGCACCCGGCTGACGGTGGCGAAACGCGCTGGCGCTTGGCTTCCGCTGTAGCCACGCAGCCCCAAGGCCACGCCCATCGCTGCCGCCACCCCAATAGCAGGGGCGCCGCGTACGACCATGGTCGCGATTGCACGCGCCACACCGCGGTAATCGCTGTATTCGCGGTATACTTCACGCTCGGGCAACAGCCGTTGATCGAGCAGAAGTACGCGCTCGCCACTCCATCGAAGGGTCTTTATCGCCATCGATTAAATTAATCGGCCATGACGCCGTTGTCAGGGAAGGCTTGATGCTCAGGGATAACGGCTCGCAACCGAAATAGACCGACGCGGCCGCTCAAGCGGTGCGCTCGTAGAGTCCGCGCGACTTGCGTTTAACCATGCCGGCCTCGATCCAGCGCGTAATCGCGGCAAAGATCTCCGAGGGGCGCTTGTCGCGCAGGCCGCGCACACCGCGTATATCGGAGGCTTTGAACTGCTTGGGAAGTTGCTCAAGCACCGCACGCCAGTTGATTCGACCCGAGCGGCCATTGCGCGCCAGGCGTGACGAAGAGCCGGTTTCGACGACTCGCCCGGTAAGTCGGCTGAGTTGAACCTCTTCTTCCTTCAGCCGGTTGAGCTCCATCTCCTTGGCGCGAATTTCTTGATGCAAAGTGGTCAGCAACTCGCGCGCCTGTTGCTGTACTTGTTGGAAGGCTGAGCCCAATCCGCTGGTGCTGCGTCGTGGCATTAGGGTGACACTCCTTGTCTAAAAGGCCATATTAGTGTCCGGATAGTTATTGAATCTATCCAGAGCAACCATGCTTTACAAGCAAAAAACCTAAAAGTTCATATCTATTGGATTGACTTGGCTCGATGCAAGCGCGCGACCGCGAGCCGTGTGTGTGGACCGGTAATCGGACCGCTGCATAATCGTCGCCATCCTGCCTGGAAAATAGGTTTTGCTACCGCTCAGTTAGTAAAAACTATTGGCCGGTAGTCATCTCGTGCGCAAGCGCAACTGGTGAGAAGTTGAAATTGGCTGGGAGATCGCTGCGCCCTTATTGTCGTCACCGACGCAGTCGCGAGCAAAAGGGTTCGCTCTGTTTTTCATTGCCATGTCAGACATCGTCGCTCTTGCTCTGATGCTTTAACAGTGACCAGCGTAACAGAACAGCGTGATTGCGCCGGGAGCTTTGTCCGCTGTGCCACCCAACCAGGCGGAAAACCAAACAAGATGTTACCCAGGCGTACGGATTAAACGACGGACTGGGTGAAAGTTGCTGGCGGACAGGGTTTTCAGCCTGGCCAGAAGATGGGAGAGCACGCGTGGCCTCGGCCCATGGTTTGGCTGCACACGCCGCGATGGGAGTCTGGGGCGGCAGTCAGGAGGAGGTGAGAGCGGGCAGGGAGATTGATTTTGGGCGGTCAGCCGGAACGCGCGAAGTGTGAATGGCGAACGGTGGCCGAGCCGGATTGGACCTATATTCCCGCTACCCATCCCGATCAGTCGGTGCTATAAGATTCGCGTTAGCGCGGGTACTGCGCTGCTACTGACCTGTGAGCCGGACGAGAAGGCAGCAGGCACAGGGGGAAGGGCGGGTACCGCAGCAAGGAGAAGTGAATGGGACGTCGATTGTATGTTGGGAACCTGGCGTGGGCTGTGACCGATCAGGATCTGCGCGACTTGTTCGGGGAAGCCGGAAAAGTCGAGAACTCCCAGGTGATCGTAGACCGCGAAACCAACCGCTCGCGGGGCTTCGGTTTTGTCGAAATGGCCACTGACGAGGGGGCGGAAGCGGCGATCAAGAAATTCAACGGCCGCGATCTCAAGGGGCGCGCAATCCGGGTCAATGAGGCGCAAGCCCGTACCGCAGGCGGAGGCGGCGGGGGCGGGGGCGAACGCTGGTCGGGCGGCGGCGGCAGCCGCGACCGCATGTAAGCTGGCCGTGGCCGCGCCCAGGGGCGCGGCAATGCGCCGCTCGTCGCCACCGGGGTAAGAGGCAAGGAGTCGGTCAAGTTTCCCCGACCGACCCCTCTGGCCGCCGGGAAAAGGGGGGCAAATCCCAGCCGACCGAAGTCTATACTCCGGCAAATGGCTTGGGAGGGCAACGATTTCTCTTGCCCTCGGCGCGAAGCGCAACTCACGGCGTTTCCACCGTGCAGCCTGGGCCTGTCAAGCCCTACCAACTCCGTGTCATCAGGCACCGAATGCCAAGTGTTTCGCATAGTTGAGCAGCTCAGGGCGAGCCAAAGCGGTGCCGATTTAAGCCTTCGTGAAGCACCTCAGCCGAACCCATTGTTGCGCCCCAGCCCCGATGCGTTTTGCCAGGTGCTGAATAACTCGGCCCGGGCAAGATCGACCCGCGGCTTAAACCAGCCTACCCTGAAAGCTGGCTGCCTTCCTCAAGCTGCTTTATGAAACTCCCGCACAAGGCTGACGCTGGCACGTTGGGTCTCGACTCCAAGTCCCAATTTCGCGCCAAGAGTAAGCTTGGTTGCGCCAGTCCTGCCTCATCCTGAAAGCAGTGTACGGGGTCAACAATTCCCACCCAAGCATGGCGGTGTTCAACCGTCGCAGCTTCGGCGTAATCCACCGTCCTCCCTCGTCTCCGCGGGTAGAATGAGCAACCCCACCAGCCTGGAAAAAGAAAAAACGGTGAAGCAGTGGCTAGCCTATGAGCCTCCGGAAATCGCGGGTAGAAAGTGAATTTCACTTTGCTCTTCCACGGCCTCGAACAATCCCGCCACCGCCAGCTCGCCATCGACTGAGGCCGCCAGCGACTGCTTCAAGTGGTCCGCTTCCACCAGCTTGCTGGCCAGGCCGGGAAACTGCCTATCCAGGTCCTTGATGATCTGGCCGAGCGTGCGCCCTACCGCCGTGACGCTTTCCCGCCCCCCGGTATAATTGCGCAGTAATGCCGGGATGAACACTGTGGCCATCGTTCACCTCTATCCATACTATTTTTTCAGCTTATCCCGCCACTGGCAGCGACTGAACCTGGTAACGATGACTGAGGCTGCGTCTGCGCACCGGGTCCTCCAGCTCAAGCTCGTAGGCGTCGGCGAAGGCGATCTCCCCTTCCACCGCCACCGTGCCGCAAAACATTACGTAACCCGCCGGCAGTAGGCCTTCGTCGCCCCGGTAAAGAGCTATCAGCTCACGCGCCGGGCGCAAGCTTGAGAGCGTGCCCTGCTGATATAGCCGGCGGCGACCTTCAAGCAGCGCAAAGCAGCGGATGATCAGCTTGTCCCAATGCGACTCGATTTCGTCAAAGGCCCATAGTTGCGCGCCTAGCGGCTTGGCGCAAAGTTGTTTGGCCACTGTGACGCCCACCGTCTCCAATTTGCGGTCGGTGTGGTCGGAACCTACGCCTACCCATAAGCGATCGCCCACCGCTACCAACACCGGTTCAACTTCCCCGCTAGAGTCGCGTCCCACCACCTGGATTTCCGCCGCGCTAGTCAATAATCGAGTGGCGGCGCGATAGAAGATCGGGGTGGTCGTGGGAGGCGCGACACCCATCCGAGCCAGCTCTTCGATATGTCGAGTAACTGCATGGAGATCGCGTCCGGTCCAACCCGCGATCACCAAACTCTCGATCCGAGCCCGCATCGGACTCTCACCGGCCGCCGTCACCGCGGTGAATTCAAGTGCAAAGTCGTCGCGCTGTGGCCTCATAAGATAGATCCTTTCGGTGGCAGGCGCTCTGCCCAAGCAATACGCGTAGGGAAAACAACCAGCACATGATACTGGTTTTGTGGTGGTGTGACACCGGGCCAGTTTGGTAAAGTCGGCTACATGCACACGCCCCCGTGGGCACCCGCCTTTCTCACCCGACAACGATAGCGGACCACTGGGTAAATACCCGTTCGATTCAAGCAATGATGCCGGCGTTTTTCATCGGCATCATTGCTTTTAGAAAATCCGTCCCGATTAGTGCGAGGGTTGTGATGAGCTCTCTCCCGGTATCGTTTTTCGTCCGGGCATTGGTTGATGCGCGGCGGTCGTCTCGCCTACGTTTTCTCCCTAAACATTGGGCTAAATGCCCAGCGAGCACAAAGCTGTATCGAAATGCTGGGCAGCGTTGAGATTCTTTCCCATCCGCTACCAGTTGACCGCCAAGCGCTCCTGTACTTCGGCCTCGCGCGTGTCCATTCCCTTGGCTTTGGCTTCGGAAATTTTTTCGGCCACGAAGTTAGCCAGCGTACCGGGCCATTGCACCTCTCCTCCAAACTCTTCCATGGTGTTGCCCGGATGCTCGGAAGGATTGGCTAGCGCCACGGCGTGACCGACCTGCGGGTTGTTGTTAGTCGAGTTGAAGATCTGTTTGCCGCTCTGCGCCCAAAGCGCGGGGACAGTAGCAAGCCCAACAGCAGAAGCGAAACCGATGCTACCGTTAACAGACGCTTCATTGAACCTCGAACCTCCGTTGAGCTCCACGTTCTGCATTCACCGCAATTCGCGTGCCGTTTGCTGGCTATGCTTCTTTTGGTACAAACCCCCCTGACTAGCTCCTAGCTGCTGGACCCACGACAAAACCTGGCCGCACATGCTCGGAGCTGGGCCGCCGGCCATCCGATCAGGTCGATTTCGCGGACAATTCGCTTAGAACGGGCCGCAGTTGCAAACATTCCCGATGGTAGCGGCGCAAGGTAGTGCGATGGGCAATGCTGATGACGGTGGTGGGCAGGCGGGCCAGCTGGCTATAGAGCAGAGCCTCGGTTTCGAGGTCCAAAGCGCTGGTGGCTTCATCCAGAAAGGCCCAGCGCGGGCGATTAAGCAACAAACGGGCAAAGGCCAAGCGCTGTTGTTCACCTATCGACAAGACTACAGCCCAGTCCGCTTGGGCATCTAGCCCGCCCCAGCGTGCCGGTAGCTCGGCCAAATTGACGGCAGCCAAGACCGCCAGCAGTGCTCGATCGTCGCACTGGCCGGCGCGTGGGTAGCGCAGCTGCTCGCGCAAGGAACCCAAGACCAGGTAGGGCTGCTGCGGCAGGAAAAGGATTTGCTCAAGCGCCGGCCGCACAATGTGGCCACTTCCCTGGCGCCATAGACCAGCCACCACCCGCATCAGCGTGGTTTTCCCCGCCCCGCTCGGACCGAGGATCAGCAGACTATGGCCCGGGTTGACGCGGAAGGACAAGCGGTCTTGCAGAAGGCGGCTGCGGTCAGGAGTCAGCACGCTCAAATCCGCTGCCGCCAGGTAATCGCCCTCGCTCACCGCGATCGCTTCTTCCCCTTCCCTGATCGGCGCCGCGGCCCGCTCGCATTGCTCGCTGAAGTCGGCCAGTCGATTGACCACCGAGGCGTACTCGGTCAGCCCCTCGAACCGATTCACCACCAATGATAGCGAATGTTGCAGCATCTCGAACGCGAAGGCGGCCTGAGTAAATTCCCCCAGCTTGTAGCGGCCCGAGAAGTACGCTCCAGCCAGCACGAAATAAGGCACCAGCCCCGCGGCATTATTATAGGTATGGGTAAATAAAGTCAGGTGGCGCTGCCACAGCAGCAGCAGCTTGAAATTACTCACCACCCGCGAAAAGCGGCTGCCGAGATGCCCAGCTTCTTGCTGCTCACCCTGGTAGAGCGCGATTGCTTCGGCATTATTTCGGGCATGTACCAGGGCGAACCGGTAGTCGGCTTCATAGCGTTGCTGATCGAAATTGATATGCACCAAGCGGCGGCCGATTATGATCGCGCCCCAGGTGCCTAATAGCGCATAGAGGATTAGGCAAAGCGCCAGCCAATGGGAAATCGACCAAAGAATACCGAAGAAAGTGGCCGCGGTAACCACCGCGCTGAGAATTGCGTTAGAATAGTTCAGGGCTCCGCTGGTAAAGCTGTTGAGGTCCTCGCTAATACGCTGGTCGGGGTTGTCGACCCGCCGATCGCGCATGACGCGATATAGCGCATGGTTGCGCAGGCTGCGCGCCACATAATCGGTGGTCATCCAATCTCGCCATTCTATACCAAGGATTCCGCTCAAATAGGGCTGATAGGTGGCCATTGGGACGTATATGATGATCCATGCCACGTAAAGCAGCATCAGATGGTAAAACTGCGAAGAATTGCGTGCTTGCAAGGCGTTCATCACGTCGCGAGATACGTAGCTGAACACCGCGCTCATGGTGATTGCACCCAGACTTAAGGCGGTCACCGCAAACAGCAGCCAAAGCGCTCGCCGCCGCCGCGCCGAAACCCAATAGGGCTTGGTCAGCAGCCACAAGCGATGCCAGAACTGACGATCGAATCGGTCCACCGTTGCTCCCTTTCAGGATTGCGCCTTCGCGCGGCGACATACCCTGTTAACTATACGTTGGAGCCTGCCGATTTGTTCGATTGCCGAAAGCGGCTACAGTTCGGCGCTTCAACCGGCGCGCCGGAGTGTCCCGAGCGCGAGCAAACACCTTCGCCCTGGCCGACCGCCAGGGGGGGCTAAGTGACGGTGGCAAAAGGATTCGCCTCAGCTTTGCCCGGGAATTGAGAAAATCGGTGGTGCCATTGACAACGGGTCGATCCGCTGCGTGGCGGCCACTCATGACGCTGGGGTGGCAGTGGCCAACTCCGAGTGGATCATCAAACCCAGGTCAAAAACGTAGAGCGCGATGACGATATCGCCCAGATGAGTAGCCAGGGTACCGGAAGGCATCAGTTGCACGACACCCCACAGCACGAAGGCCGCACCCAGCATCAAGCGCTTAAACAACTGCCAGGGTTTGGGCCGCAACACTACTTGTAAAGCGAGATAGCATAAACCGGCAGCCAACAGCGGCAGAGCCGATAGCGAGGCATGACCGGACGCAAGCGCTACAAACCTTGAAAAAGCCCAGGCCCGAGCCGAAGCAGCATCGGCCAGCAGTAACGCCACGCTACCGACGAGCGCCAGGAGCAGTAGCGCTTGCACCAGCCAGCGCAGAAGTTGGAGAGCCACGGAGCCTTTATAGAAGCGCTTGAGCGAGGAGGGCATGCAAGCCTGGGCCTCAATTTAAACTTGATGAGTGATCGGTCCGTGCCCAACATCAAAGCACAGATATAGGCCTGTAGCACGCTCGCGGCGGAGCGCGGCGAGCAGCCGCGAGATTTACTTGATGACCAGCGGACAGCCCGCGACCATCAGAATGACCCGGTCGGCAGCGCGTGCCACGAGTTGGTTGGTCCAGCCCAAAAGGTCGCGAAAGCGCCGCCCCAGCGGCTCGATCGGGACCAGACCAGAGCCGACCTCGCCGCTTACCACTACGCTCGAATAGCGCGCCAAAGTCAGGGTGCGGGCCAGCGCTTCGGCTTGCGACACAACCGCCTCGTCGCTCAGCGCGCGCGCAATCAAATTGGAAAGCCACAAGGTCAAGCAATCGATTACCACCACCGAGCCCGGGTTATCCTCGACTCCGCCCAACGCCTCGATGAGAGCCACCGGCTCCTCGATGGTCCGAAAGCGCGCCGGCCGGGCAGCGCGATGGCGCGCGATGCGCGCCGCCATCTCCTCGTCGAGCGCCTGAGCGGTGGCGATAAAAAAAGCGGGGGCGCGTTTGCGGTCGGCAGCCTGCGCCGCCAGCTCCAGCGCGTGCGCGCTTTTACCGCTGCGACTGCCACCGGTAACCAGAACGAGATGAGGGTAGTCCATTGATTGTGACATTCCAGGGTTTGGGCTCCCAAACGTAACCATCGACAAAAGAAGCAAGCCGGCGCGACGTTATGCACCTTGACCACTGGCTTCCCGCGCCGCGGCGGCTGCTTCGCGTTGGAAGTGGCGTTCGAAGCTGGCACGGATCTGGGCACGACGCTCGCCCAATTCCGTCAGCATTCGCTCGGCCCCATCCTCACCCTCGAAGCCCATCCGCCGCGCCAGAGGACTTAGCTTGGCACGCTGAGTGGAAACCGCCCACGCGGCCTGGTCGGTGTCCATGCGCAGGTAGCTTTCTAGCCGTTCAAGGAATTCGTAATTCTGGCGCAGCAGGTCGACCTCGACCCCATCCATTAGCCCGGTAGCTTTCAACCCGGCGAGGAGCTGGCGCACCCCGCGCCCGCGCAATTGCGGATGGTCGTGTCCGTAACGTAGCGCCATCATCTGGGTCAGGAATTGCACATCGATCAAGCCCCCCGGCCCCTGCTTGAGATTTAGCTGGAAAGCGTTTTCAGCGCCCAGTTCGTGTTCGATTCGAGCACGCATAGCGGCGATTTCTGCCACTTCGGCGGCGTTCAGAGCACGCCTGAAGACAAAATGCTGGCGGGCTTTCTCTACCTCCACACCCAGCTCTGGGGCACCCGCCACCGTGCGACCGCGAATCAATGCCAGCCGCTCCCAGGTCGCCGAACTATTGCGATGGTAGTCGATGAAGCCGGCCAGAGAGGTGACCAAGGGCCCGGCGTTGCCCGAGGGTCGTAGGCGCAGATCGCATTTGTATAAATAGCCTTCGCGAGTGCGCGCCTCTAGGATGGCGATGAGTTTTTGGGCGACGCGCGCGGCTACCTCCAGGTCGCGGTTGTCCTGCCCGGCATAGACGAAAATCAGGTCAAGGTCGGAGTTGTAAGCCATTTCTGCCGCCCCCAGCCGTCCCATCGCCAGCACGCACAGCTGTAACTGGCGGGCGCTGGGATAGCTGGACGCCACTTGCTGGCGTGCCAATTCCAATGCCGCCACCAATACGGCTTCGGCCACGGTGCTCAGTTCCGCCGCCACTGCCGCCAGATCTAGTTGGCCCGCGACGTCGGCGATCGCGACCCGTAAAAATTCCTGATGGCGAAAGCTGCGCATCGCGTCCAGCTGGCTTTCAAAGTCCACACAATGGGCCAGCAGACCATTTAACTCGGCCCGAATCTCCAACGCCGAGCGGCGCAGGCGGGCCAGATCGGACCGCACCAACACGTCCAGCATCTCGGGATGGCGGATAAACAGCCCCGACAGATACTGGCTTGAGGAAAATAGGCTCAGTAACATCCGGCGGGTGGCCGGGTGCTGCTGCAGCATGGTCAAAAAAGAGGTACGCGCACCGATCGCCGCGATGCAGGCGGCGAGGTTGGCCAGCGCGTGGTCGGGATTGGGCAACGCGCTGATTTCGTCCAGCAGCAACGGGCCCAAGGCTTGCAGCAGCTCGCGCCGGCGCGGGCTGGCTAAAGCGCCAGCGGGACCACGCGCGAGCAGAAGCAGATGGCCGGCGCTCTCGCTGGCTTGGGCGAAGCCCAGCGCCTGTAGGCCCGCGGCCGCAGCCTCGGGCTCCAGCGCGGCGGCGAAGGTCTGGCGAGCCAGGTCGGAGGCTGCCATCGCTCCATTACCCTCTCCTCCCGGCAGCATTTCACGAAACAGCTCGGCAACCAGGCGGCGATGCTCGGTCAGGACCGCCTCGAAGCGCGCGAGTCCCCCAGCCTCCTTGCCAAAACCCATGCGCGCAGCCAACTGGCGGAGTGCTCTGGGGTCGGCGGGCAGAGAATGAGTTTGCAGATTGGCGACCACCTGCAGCTTGTGCTCGACGTCGCGCAGGAACAGATAGGCCGCGCTCAGTTGGCGCGCGCGCGCGGCACTCAAATAAGCTCCCTCCTGCAGCCGCGCCAGCGCATCGAGGGTACGCGGATAGCGCAGCCGTGGATCGCGCCCGCCATAGACCAGGGTTAGCGCTTGCACGATGAATTCCAGCTCGCGAATTCCGCCTCGTCCCAGCTTGATGTTGCTTTCCACCGCCGCCGGCGAGCGCAGTTCCTGCTCGATCATCTGCTTCATCGTGCGCAGTTGATGGAGCGTTTCGAAATCCAGAAAGCGGCGATAGATGAAGGGGCTGAGCTCCGCTATCAAGCGCGCTCCCAGCGCCAGATCGCCCGCCACTGGCCGCGCCCGCAGCAACGCCGCGCGCTCCCAGGTTTGGCCGAAGTTCTGGTAGAAGTTCACCGCGCTTTCCAGTGAGCTCACTAGCGGTGCGTGCGAGCCGCCCGGACGCAAGCGGAGGTCGACCCTGAAGGCACCGGCCAGCAATTCGCTAAGCAGGTTGCCCAAGCGATGGGCGCTGTCCTGCGCCGCCTGAGCATCGGGCGCGTCGAAAAGATAGCTCAAGTCAACGTCGGAGCTGAGGTTCAATTCCGACACCCCGAGCTTGCCTAGCGCGATGACGCAGAATTGGAGCGCGGGATTGAGCCGCTGGGCTTGTAGCTTGCGCGCCATCGCCAGGGCGCCGGCGACGCATTGTTCGGCCAGTTGCGACATCAGCTCCATGGTTTCGACCACGCTGATACGCCCCAGCAGATCGGCCATCGCCAGTCGGACGAAGTGATGCTCTTTAAACTCCGCCAGCAGCGCAGCGCCGGCTTCGCGCTCGACCATGGCTGGGGGAACAAACTCAATCGTTCGGGCCAACGCCGCTGCATCGGCGTTTCGCACCGCCGCGGCCGCTTCCCACCAATCCTGGCGACGAGCAAGGTAATTACCCACGCTTTCCGAGCTGCCCAGGCAGAAGATCAGGTCGGAGGCGAAGTCAAGATCGGCGCCCAGCCGGGCCATCCCGGAAGCCGAGCGCTCGCCCAATTTGATCAGGCCGACCAAGGCCAGCCCTTCGTCGGGAGCGCGTTGTTTGACTAGCTCAAGCAGGCGCCCCGCCAGCTGGGGATCGACCACTTGCTGGCCTAGCCGCACCGCTAACGACCGCAGGTGGCTATCCAATGGAGTTAAGACCGTTGCCATGGAGCCGGTCCGCGCGGCCCAAGTGAACCGCCGCATCCCAACTCTAGCTGGCCTCAGCCGTTGGAAGAACCCAGGCAGGAAAATTTAATTTACCGAAGCGGGCGACACGTTCCGGTTAACGAACCGGAGCATTCCTGGGACGTTGGTTCACTCCGGCTGGGCCATGGGACCCTGGCTATTGATCGACAAGGCTAGGGACAGTTGAGTCGCCGCCGATTTCGCGCTTTATCCACGCAACCACCGCGACAGCGCTTCCGCGTTTTGTTCTGCCCTGATGAAACCCGCGTTCTCTGATTGGCAACTTAAAGAATTAATTGTTGCGGCGCCAGCCGACCACCGCGTACACCGGATCGAAGCCGGCGGCTTCGCTGCGATCCACTACTTCCAGTCGCTCGAAGCACTGGGTTTGCTCAAAATAGGTCTTTACCAGCTCTATCCGCCGAGACTCGCTGCTCTCGCGCCAGATCCGCACGGCTTTATCCCAAAACATGCGATTGGAAAACAAAACGACGAAAGGCGCGCCGACGCGCAGAACGCGAGCAGTATCGGCAAACAGCGCCACCGGTTGGGTCAAGTACTGCACCGATACGGTCAGAATCGCGCCATCGAAGGTGCGATCTTCCAATTCCAAATGGGGCGCGCGGTTGAGATCGTGAACCACGATTTGGGTCAACGCCGGATTGTCTTCCATCTCCAGTCGATTAAGTCCCACTCCGACGACGGCGGCAGGAGTCAGAGTGTCAGGCAGATGCGAACGCCAACTGCTCATGAGATCCAACAACCTGCCGCCCACCGGCAGGTAGCGGGCGAAGATTTCGCCTGCGATTCGAATCGCGCGCGAGTCGATATGAACGGTAAAGCGGGGGAAGGCATAGAAGAGCCGATCGTCTTGCTCATCCAGCCGCTCAAACGCCTCCTGGCTTAGTTCAATGGCCATGCCGCAACCCCGTGGCTGTAGTCTGAGCCAATCGCGGCTTGAAGGGCAACCTCGGCTCGTCCTGTGCTCAAGTTACGCTCTGGCCTCGCTCGCCGCGCCGGGATTTAATCGCCCGAATGAAGTTTGGCTTCAGTCGCGGCCGGCCTAAACCGCGACTCGCCGTGGCGCGGGCGGCGGTCAATTTTCTGATTTTGGCCAGCTTGTCTTTTGTTGCCGGAGCGCTGGCGGCACCATGGGCGCTACCCGCCACGCGCGATTTCTTCTACCAACCGCCGGTGCTGGCCTGGGTCCACACTTTCACCCTGGGCTGGATCAGCTCGGCGATAATCGGCGCCATCCTGATTTACGTTCCGGCTTTCAGCCGCCCGCCCCGCTTCCCGCGCTTGGTCGGGCTCCAGTTCATACTCTACCTGATTGGTGCCTCCGGCGTGGTCTCGCATTTTTTACTGGGAAGCTGGGATGGAGTTTGGATGGCAGGCGTGGTGGTCGTGGTCAGCATACTGCTGTTTGCGCTTAACTTGATACCAGCTCTGGCTTGGCGTGCGCGGCTGGGCGCAATGGAATTGGCGCTGCTTGCCGCCCTGAGTTTTTTTGCGTTCGCCGGCAGCGTGGGTGTCTTGCTGGCCTTGGACAAGAGCCTCAACTTCCTGGGTGGCGACGTGCTCCGCAATGTGTCGGCACATGCCCATCTGGCCGCGCTGGGTTGGATAGGCGTGGCGCTGTGCGCGATGTCGTATCGCTTGGTGCCGCGTTTGCTCGGCCTCCCGCTCAAACCCCGGACGGCTTTCGCCCAGGTCGGCGCACTGGGCGTGGCCACGGTCGGGTTGGCCCTAGCGCTGGCCGGCGCAGTTCCAGGCCTAACGCTATGGACGATGGGCGCCGCGCTGGCGTTGGCGGTCTATCTCGTCGCGATGGGCCGATTCGTGCGTGCCTCGAGATTGCCGGTGACTTGGCCGTTGTGCCATCTGGTCGCAAGCCTGGCCAGCTTGGCACTGGTTCTAATGCTGGGGCTGATGCTGAGCCTGAGCGGGGCGCAGAGCGAGCTAGGCAATCGGCTGGCGAGCGCCTACGGAATCGCGGCCCTGCTGGGCTGGATCGGTAATCTCATCATCGCCGCCTCCTACCATATGCTGCCGGCCGCGGTGGCGCGCGTCCGTAGGCTCCGTGGATGGCCGGTTCGCCGGCTGAGCCAAGTCCGGGCGCTTCAGTCGGCGCTGTTTTGGGGCTTCAACCTAGCCTTGAGCGGGATGCTGACCGGGGTTTTGGCCCAGGCAGGCTGGATCGCGCAAGCCGCCGCGCTGCTCCTGGCCACTAGCGGCCTGGGCTGCGGTACCGTCGCCGTTTGGATCTTGTCCTTCGCCTATCGCCGCGGGCGGATCAGCCTGGACCAGATCCCGCGGCGTAGGTCGGATTATGCCCCACCGTGACCCCCTTGCGCACGCGAACCTTCAGCTCCGGGCGCGAGGGTACCTCGACCTTGATCCCGCGATAGCCGCCCGCCGACGGGTCGTTGGAAAGGAAACCCAGCGTATATTGCTCGCGCAACTCGTTGCTGATCGCCTCGCAGGCGGCATTGAGCAGGTCGCCGTCGCCCACCTGGCGCACGATAAAAGTCTTAGCCCCGGTCTCCGCCGACAAGGTCTGCAGGACCTGCGCGTCAACCCGGTCGAGGTCGCTGCCCCCGAAAATGAATGCGCCAATACCAATGGATGACCCCGATGTGTTGGGATCGCCGATGCCGATCGAGTAAATCAGCACCCCTTGTCGGCGCGCCTGAGTCACTACCTGCTGCAGCTCGGAGGCGCTGGCGGTATCCATCCCGTCGGTGACCACCAGCAGCGCCTTCTTATCATAGCGTCCACGCGAGACCATGATCAGACCGTCGAGGATCACGTCGTAGAGCGCGGTGCGGCCGTAGGCGTGCAGCAATGCCAAGCGGCTTAAGACCGCATCGTGATTGGTGGTGAAGGGTTGGAGCAGGAAGGGGCGATCCGAGAAGGCAAACAAAAAGACATCGTCCTGAGCGTTCAGGTCACGCACGAAATTGGCAATTGCAAGCCGCGCTTGCGGGATCTTGGGCTCCATGCTGCCCGAGGTATCCACCAAAATTCCGACCGAGACGGGGGTGTTAACATCGCGCCGGAAGAAGGCAATAGAACGCTGTTGATTGTCCTCGTACACCCTGAAGTCTTTTTGGGTCAGGTCGGTGATGTGTACCCCCGAGCTGTTGGTCACGGTGACTGTGACCTGAGCATAGCCGGGTTGGTTACGCAGTTGCCGGCCGGGGATTTCCAATTCGACGCCCGGCTGCGGAGCCAGATTAGGCGGCGCGCCCGGAGGAAGGATTTGGGTCTGGTTGTTGGTACGCGGGATTTCCAGCACCTCGCCACTCTGATTCCCGCGCTGGTTTGGGATCAGCATCGGGCTGACGTTCTGTTGAGCCCGCGCCGGCCCTGCCCCATACGCCAGCAGTACGGCCACGATGGCCCACACCGCCCGCATTGCGCTGCGCCTGCTGGCTTCCAAAGACACTACCTCATGGTTAATCTTGCTACTTGCGAGGCCCACTAGCAAGGCGTTTCTCCGTCCCCTTCTGGGCTGCACTCCATCGCGTTCGCCCCATCGTCGGTTGGAGGCCGAAACCTGCCATCCAAGCGCTCAGACGACCTTGGCGGTGGCTCAAGATGAAGCGGCCTCCTGATGGACCAGCGCGGGTCAGCTCGCGTAGCCCGAAGGGTCGGGACCGCGGCGCGCGCGGCTCGGATTACGTCCGCCCGAAAAATGCTTGGACGCTCACGGCCGCCGCTCGACGTGACCCGGATGGCCGCCTTGGGAATGGGCCCCGCCCTCCCGTCCGATCTGCGACATGTGCTGGCGATTGGAGCTGACCGCCTCGCCACCCTTGCGCCCAATACTGGCCATGTGACTGCGATCGAAGCTGACCGTTTCCCCGCCCTTGCGTCCGATCGCAGCCATATGATCACGGTTGGAACTGACTGCCTCCCCGCCCTTACGTCCAATAATGGACATATGATCGCGGTTATGGCTGACCGTCTCGCCGCCTTTGCGGCCGGCTTCGCGAGCCTGGTCAGCGGTAAACTCGTGCGCAGTCCCCTTGGCGTGAGCCGCCCGACCGCCTTTGCTGGCGATCTCGCGCTGCTTCTCCACGCTCATGGAAGCAAAGCCGCGCGAACTCTTACCGGATTTACCCTTGTTGGAAGAAATGTCGTGGTCATGTATGTCAACCATTTCGCACTTCCTTTGTGACGCTTCCCAAGCCCTAGGCTTAGAGTGGCGCGTGCTGAGTATTGGCGTTCAGACCTAAAGACGCGGGGTGACGGATCGAGCAGCAGCCGGGTATGGTTGTAACCAGTCCGTATGTATAAAGAGATTAACCGCTACCGTTTGGAGTGCCAGAAAAATAAAAGCAGGACGGTTGTCGTACTGCCCCGGATCGCTTGTCAGGGATTTCACTTACCGCTTAAGCGGGATAAGCAGCGCCACGAGCCTATCGAGAAGCACGCCAATGGAGCTATCCGCGCCTCACCCCGAAGCTTTGGATCAACCCTGGCGCCTGGAGCAAATCAGCTTGCCCTCGGGCTTGAACCTGCGCGTGGCTCGGGCCGGCCAGGGGCCTTTGCTGCTGATGCTGCACGGGTTTCCCGAATGCTGGTACTCCTGGCGCCATCAGCTCGTCGCCCTGGCGCCGCGCTTCACCTGCGTGGCCCCGGACTTGCGTGGCTACGGCGGTAGCGACGCACCGCGCGGGGTGGCCAAGTACCGGCTTGAGGAGTTGGTGGGCGACGTGGTCGGACTGATCGAGCGCTTGGGCCACGGGCGCGCTACCCTGATAGGGCACGATTGGGGCGGGGCGATCGCCTGGGCCACCGCCCTGATGCATCCTGAGTGCCTGGAGCGGCTGATCGTCCTCAATTGTCCCCATCCGCTGGCCTTTCGTCGCCATCTCCGATCCAACCCGCGGCAGTGGCGCAAAAGCTGGTACATCTTGTTTTTCCAGCTCCCCTGGCTGCCAGAGCGCGTGCTGGGCAGGCGCGGGTGCGCGCCGCTGGTTGCCCTGATGCGGCGTAGCGCGGTCAACCGCACCGCGTTCAGCGCCGCCGACCTGGCTTACTTCCGCCAGGCATTTGCCCACCCCTATTCCCTGACCGCGGCGCTCAACTACTATCGCGCCTTGCGCCGGCGCGACTTGGCCGGGGGCGTTTCAATCCGCTGGCTGGCCAATAAAATCGCGCTGCCTACCCTGCTGATTTGGGGCGAGCAGGATGTAGCTCTGGGCAAGGAGTTGACCTACGGGATGGAACAATACTTTACCGGCCGCTTCGAGCTGAAGTACGTTCCCGATTCGGGTCATTGGGTTCAGCAGGAACGGCCCCAGCGGGTCAACCGCCTGATTGAGGAATTCCTGGCGTAATAGCCTCAAACCGGTTGCAACGTGGCCCCTCGCGCGTAGCGTGAGGCGCAGTACCTGCCGGCTGGGCATGGCGGCCAGTCAAGGCGAATGGCGGAGCCAGAGGCGGGATAACGGGATGTCAGCGAGGTTATTGCGATGGTGCTTGTAGGCCACAATTTTTTGGAAGATTTGGCGCTGGTGATGTGCGTGGCGGCAATCGCCACCGTGATTTTCCAAATCCTGCGTCAGCCCTTGGTGGTCGGCTACCTGGTCGCCGGGATGATCGTCGGACCGCACGTCGCCGTCCCGGTTTTTGCCAACGTGCAGCGTATTCAGGCGGTCGCGGACCTGGGTGTGGTTCTGCTTCTGTTCTCGATCGGGCTGGAATTCGACCTGCGCCGCCTGCTGCGGCTGGCACCCACCTGTGGCTTGATCACCCTGATCCAAGTCGGATTGCTCTTTGTGCTGGGCTACCTGGCGGCTCATGGCTTGGGCTGGTCGCCCATTGAGTCGATTTTCACCGGCGCGATCGTCTCTATCTCCAGCACAACCATCGTGGCCAAGGTGTTCGCCGAAAAGCATGTCGATTCACGCCTGCGTGAGCTTTGCTTTGGCGTCCTGTTGGCCGAGGACGTGATGGCTATCCTGCTGCTGGGCTTGCTGACCGTGGTAGCACGCGATCGCACCTTCGCCCCCGCCATCCTAATGTCAGTGGGCGGGCGGCTTGCACTCTTTCTGGCCGCGTTGCTGGTGGGCGGTGGCTTGACCGTACCTTACCTGATCCGTGCTGTCGCTCGCATGCATCGTCAGGAAACTCTTTTGATCAGCGCTCTGGGGGTCTGCTTTCTGTCCGCCTTGCTGGCCGAGCGCGCCGGCTATTCGGTGGCGTTGGGGGCTTTTCTAGCTGGCTCGTTGGTGGCGGGCTCGGGCGAAGCCAAGCAGGTGGAGCACGTGATTGCGCCGGTGCGCGATATGTTCGGCGCGCTGTTTTTCGTTTCGGTGGGGATGCTGATTGATCCCTCCTTGCTACTCAAGTTCTGGCCCGCCCTACTGGTCCTGCTCGCAGTGGTGGTGGCCGGCAAAATCGTCGGCGTAACCTTGGGTGCGCTGCTCATTGGGGAGCACCCCACTACCTCGCTGCAGGCTGGCTTTGCACTAGCCCAAATTGGCGAATTCGCCTTCATCATGGCCGAAGTCGGCCACAAGGCCGGCGCGACCGGGGAATTTCTCTATTCGGTCGCGGTGGCAGTTTCCACCATCAGCGCCTTCCTCACCCCCTTCCTGATTACGCTTTCCCTTCCCGCCACCCGCCTGTTGCGCCAAGCCACGCCACGCCCCCTGCGTCTGGGCTTGGCACGTTATGGCGAATGGGTTTCCGGCGCCAAGCACGCTCGTGCACTGGGGGCGCCGTAAGAGCCTGGTCCAATTTGCCGGCTTTTTAATTCATCGTGCTGTTATCATCGAACGGGCCTTCGTATTGAGGCACCTTGAAGTGCTCGATCTGCTCTTGCAAATTGAGCTTGCTGTGGAGGTTCTTGACCGCTTGATCAACGCCCTGCTGGGCAATTTCATGGGCCAGCAGCCAGCGTCCCTGATGCTTGATGAAGTCGTAGACTTCGAACACATTTTCGGTCAGCGATTGCTGTTCGCGCTCAAAGCGCGCCGACCAAATGACTTGTTTGTTGCTCAACGCTACCAGATCGAGTGAAAAGGCTACCTCGGCCGGGCTGGCGGCAGCGTAATCGGCTCCCACGCGCTCGCGATAGGTTTGAACCTTGCCGTAAATAACGCCGTCGGCCTGCACGGCTTTGCCCAGCGCCAACGCGTTGCTTTGGAGATTGTTGGCCGTGGTGGGCGGTAATTTTGAAAGCGCGTCATCCACGTCGGAGGCTGGCACCAGATCCCATTCCGCCTCCAGCGCCATTCGCGCCTGCAGCTCCGCGGTGATGGTGTCGCCGGCGTCGTCGGGGACGCCGGCTGCGTTAATGAGGGGAAGCACGGCGATGCGATGAATGCGCACGGTTTTGATCCCTAGCACCGCATGGGTCTGAACCTCGGGATTTTTGCCGATCACAGGAACCCAAGCCGGCGCGCAGGCGGCCGCGAGCAATGCGAACACCCCCCACATTGGCCAGCGGCGAAAGGCTGTGTTCATTTGACCACCCTTATCGACAGTTCCTGCAATTGGCGATTATCCACTTCCGAGGGCGCCCCGGTCATCAAATCGGTGGCACGCTGGGTCTTGGGAAACGCCATGACATCACGTAGCGAATCGGTAGCGGATAAAATCATCGCAATCCGATCCACCCCCAGCGCGATTCCACCGTGGGGCGGCGCGCCATAGGTCAGCGCTTCGAGCAGAAAGCCGAATTTGCTGCGCGCTTCCTCGCGCGAGAAGCCCAGCAGCTCGAAGATCTTCATTTGCAAGTCGGCGTTGTGGATACGGATCGAGCCCCCGCCCAGTTCCTCGCCGTTGAGCACTACATCATAGGCCAGGGCACGGGCCTCCAGCGGCCGGCTGTCGAGCAAAGGCAGGTCGGCGGGCTGGGGCGCAGTAAAGGGATGGTTGACCGAAACCAAGCGAGCCTCCTGCTCACTATACTCGAAGAGCGGAAAATCGACGACCCATAAGAAGGCGCGCCGCTCGGGCGAGCGCAAACCGAACTTGTCGCCCAGTTGCAGGCGCAAATCGCCCAGCGCCGGGCGTACCTTGGCCGCCCTCCCCGCCATCAGCAGGACCAGGTCGCCGCTTTCAACCGCCAGCGCCTGGCGCATCCGTTCTAGAGAAGCCTCGCCCAGATGGCGCGCCACCGGACCTTGCCAGCCGTTGTCCTGAAAGCGCGTCCACGCCAACCCCAGGTTCTGCCGCTGGCGCATCGATTCGACCATCTCATCAAGCTCGCGCCGGCTGAGCGTCATAGCGCCGGGCAAGCGCAAACCATAGATGTTCTCTCCCCGGGCCAAGGCCTCGGCGAAAACCTTGAAACCTGTGCTAGCCAACGGCTGGTCTAGCCGCTTGAGTTCCAGTTCGAAGCGCAGGTCGGGTTTGTCGCTGCCGAAGCGCTCCATGGCATCGGCATAACTGAGCCGCGGAAACGGGATGGGCACCTCGACTCCGAGCACCCGGCGCCAGACGCTGGCCAGCATCCCTTCGATCAGGGTGGCGATATCGTCGGGACGCGGTCCGGTCATCTCGATATCGATCTGGGTGAACTCGGGCTGGCGGTTGGCGCGCAAATCTTCGTCGCGAAAGCAGCGTGCTATCTGGTAGTAGCGGTCGAAGCCCGACACCATCAGCAATTGCTTGAGCAACTGGGGCGACTGCGGTAGGGCATAGAACTTGCCCGGATTGACCCGGCTGGGGACCAGATAATCGCGCGCTCCTTCGGGGGTGGCCCGCCACAGAATCGGAGTCTCGATCTCGACAAAACCCTGCTCGTCCAAATGATCGCGCACCGCTCGCACCGCCTGATGGCGGCGGCGCAGGTTGCGCTGCATTTCAGGCCGGCGCAGGTCCAGGTAGCGGTAGCGTAGCCGCACCTCCTCGTTGCCAACCTCGCCTTCGGTCAGCGGAAAGGGTGGCGGCTGGGAGGGATTGAGGACCGCGGCCTGGCTTATCGCCACCTCGATAGCGCCGGTAGCCAGCTGGGCGTTAACCGTGGCCGCCGAGCGCTCGACTACCACGCCCTTGATTGCCAGGTAGAACTCGGCCCGCGCCGCACGCGCGACCTCATGGGCCTTGGGGGCCTGTTCGGGGCTGAAGACCAGTTGGACGACGCCCTCGCGATCGCGCAGATCGATGAAAATCAGGCCACCATGGTCGCGCCGGGTGGCTACCCAGCCCCACAGGGCGACTTCGCGACCGCGATCGGGCGGGCGCAGCGCGCCGCAATAATCGGTCCGCGGCCACGGCGGCAGCGGCGAGAAGATGGCTTGTTCATTCATAACAGGTGCAGTCGACAATAGCTGGGGTGCGGCACGGACTAAATAGCATCCTCACGGCGCTGCGCGCACAGGGTTTGGGCCAAATCCTCCAGGGCCACCTCGTGCTGCAGGCTGCGCTCCAAGTCGCGTAGTTGGGCCCGCCCGCGCGCCAATTCGTCCTCGCCCAGGATCACCGCATAGCGGCTACCCAGATGATTGGCACGCTTGAGCTGAGCTTTGAGGCTGCGTTCGGGCGAGAGCAATTCTACCTCGAACGGGTACTGGCGCAGTTGGCGGGCTAGCTCAGCCGCACGCACCACGGCCTGCTCGCCCAGCGCAATCAGCGCCACCCGACGCGCTGAGCCGGGGGCGACAAGCTCCAGCGCCAGGGCCAGACGGTCGACCCCGATGGCGAAGCCGCTAGCCGGCACCGAAGCTCCGCCCAGCGTTGCCACCAAGCCGTCGTAACGCCCGCCGGCGGCGATCGCGTTTTGCGCGCCCAGCGCCTGGCAATAGACCTCGAAGGTGGTGCGGACGTAATAGTCCAGGCCGCGCACGATTCGCGGATTGACCTTGTAGGCGACCCCGGCGGCAGCAAGCAATTGCTGGACGAGGTCGAAATGGTGCCGGCATTGGGGGCACAGAAAATCCAGGCTCTTAGGCGCGGCCGCAGCCAATTCGACGTCAATTTTGCAATCCAGCAGGCGCAGTGGATTATGCTCCAGGCGCTCGTGGCAATCGTGGCATAGGTGTGCCCAATGCTCGCGCCCGTAGGCCAGCAGGGCGGCACGAAACGCCGGCCGGCATTCCTGGCACCCCAGGGAGTTGATCTCGAAGTCCACCGCCAGCTTGAGTTCGCGGCACAGGTCATCGACCATTGTAATCAGCTCGGCGTCGCAAGCGGGATCCGCGCGACCGAAGATTTCGACTCCGAATTGATAGAACTGGCGATAGCGCCCTTTTTGCGGCCGCTCGCGCCGAAACATCGGCCCGCCGTAAAAAAATCGCTGCTCCGGGTCGCGCTTGTCCAGTCCTGCCTCGACATAGGCCCGCACCACTCCGGGCGTCCCCTCCGGCCGTAGCGCCAGCACGGTTTGCCCTTCGTCGCGATCGGTGAAGGCGTACATCTGCTTGGTAACCACGTCGGAGGTCTCGCCGCTGGAGCGCTGGTAGAGTTCCACCCGCTCCAACAGCGGGATGCGGATTTCGCGCACCGCGTAGCGCGCCATCAACTGGCGCGCGCAATTCTCGATCATCGTGGCCGCCGCTGCGGGCTGCCCGAGGAGATCCTGAAAGCCTCTAAGCCGTGTCAATTCCAAGGTATTATCGGGTTAACAAACGGCCCGCAGCGGAGCAACCGCCGCTCATGTCGCGCGGCCTCCACCCCCGGACCCATGGCTGCCATCATATGATGGCGGGCGGCAGGGCGCAAAGTTGGATAACAAAGAGGCTTTGCGGGCCGCACCCGGATTTGCCATAAGGTCCCAAAACCGTAACACGGGCGCACCTGTCGTGTGGGCTTTCCCGCGACAAGCGCCCAAAGGAAGCATCATGAAGCGAGGCGGTCGGGAGCGCTCACGCCGGCGCCGTGGTTTACGGCCGGCGGCGCGGGTGTGGGTCGGGATTGTTCTATTACTGCCATTAGTGTTGGCGCCGCCCGCGCCACTAACCCGCGCCGAGGACTATGGCCCCAGCGCCGCCCTATCCGGCATCCTCAGCGCCACTTCGGCCGCCCATGCCCGCAATCAAATCGTGATCCTGACCCTGCCCTTGCCGGGTAACGAGAGCGACGCCGGCGAGATGGCGAAATTCGGACTACTGTATGGCTTCTCGCCGCGCACCATCTTTGTTTATCGTGACGAGCCGACCACTTTCAATTTCTGGAATTTGCAATCCAACGAACCACACGACGTCATGATTACCGACCGCAGCGGCCAGGTGTTGCTGCACCAGGAGTTGCCTCAGCTAAAAAAGACCCAGCTGACATTGACTTTTCATCAGCAGGGGTTGTTTACCTTCTACTGCACAATGCATCAGCCGTACATGAGCGGCCAGATAGTGGTGCTGGCCCCGCCCGGCGAGCAGCCGGCGGCTGCGCCCGCTCTTCATGCGTCCCACTAGCCATTCATGTTTCCTCCGTGCATGTAACTTCGGGAGTAGCCGAGTTCCAAGAGACTAACACCTCAAACGTTTAGGGCCCCGATGATTCGGACAACGCCACCGACCTACCGGACGGCCATAATTCCCTAAGCGATATCAGCGATCGAACGGGTCACGGCGCGCTCCAGAGGCTGTTATTCGAAGCGCCGCCACGCGGCGCCAGCCCACGACGCGGGGTTGCTCGGTCGGCCCTGGAAATAACCCTGCACCGGGCCAAGCCTCCATCGTGCGAGCGTCGCGCCGCGAGTCGGGCACACCGCGGTCTTTGCCTTGCGCGCCGGGCACGCGGAGGGGAATTTTCAGCCCGGCCCCATCGGCAGGGACTGCGGCGGCCGGAGCGGATCGACCGTGCGCCAATCCAACTCGCGCGGCGCGCGCAGCGCAACCGCGCGGATTTTGGCATAATCAACCGGCTCGGTCTGCCCAAGCGGCGGCTCACCGCGAGCAAAGGCGCGGGCCGCGTTAAGCATCATGCGGCGAAAACGAATGGGCGTGCTGTCGCTGGAACCCAGGTACTCGCGTGTGCGATCGGCGATCGGGCCGGGGGCCTCGGCGACGACAAAATCCTCGAAAGTGAGCGAGGGCATGCCGGTCCAATGCCCTTCCTTGAGCGCCTTGCGATCCTGACCCCAGACCTGCTCGGCAGAACCCAGGCGAGCTGCGGTATTATCCCAGTTGTCGGCATTGGCGCGCGAGAACAGGTACTGCCCCGCCAGCGGGCGTGTGCGGTCGTATTCCCAGTACCACAGGTTGGTCCACTGATCGTCGATCGGCACCGCGCAGATCATCAATTGGGGGCGCTCGGAATGGGCGGGGACAAAGGAGTAGAACGGCGCAACCACCTCGCGGATGCGCTGATAGACGCTGCCGTCGGGCAGGTCGCGCAGCGCCGCTTCGCGAAAGCCGTAGGGCGCCAGCAAATAATCGTAATGCGGGCCGTTGTTGGCGCTGGCAATGGCGTTGCCGTTGTTGCCCAGGTTAAGCCACGAGGCATGCAGCACGCCTAGGTGCGAGGAATCGATCGTGGTCTCGATCGCCTGCAGCCAGTTGCAATGCAGGATCGCCTTGGAGCAAGCCACCTGCGTGCTGGGTAGCGCGGTGAATTCGAAATCGAAAAAGCGCGGCGGCTGTTGGTTGCGCCCCAGGTAAACCCACACTGCGCCTCCCGCTTCGCGCACCGGATAATGGCGCACCCGCACTTTGGCGGCGAATTCCGCTCGCCGCTCGGGCGGTTCGGAGGGAACTTCCACCACTTTACCCGACACGTCGATTTTCCAGCCGTGAAAGATGCAGGTAAGTGCGTTGTCCTCGTTGCGGGCCAACGCCAGCGAGGTGCAGCGATGGGGGCAGCCTTCGTCGAACAAGCCAACGCGACCGTCGGTGGCCCGAAACACCACGAAGTTCTCACCCAGGATCCTCACACGCAAAGGCTTGCCGTCGGCGAGCAGACTT
This sequence comes from Candidatus Binataceae bacterium, assembly GCA_035294265.1. Taxonomy (NCBI): domain Bacteria; phylum Candidatus Binatota; class Binatia (SeqCode); order Binatales (SeqCode); family Binataceae (SeqCode); species Binataceae bacterium (SeqCode). The sequence continues at coordinate 10,363 of DATGLK010000018.1, read as the reverse complement.
TCCGAGCGCGCCGCCGGCATCCAATACTCGCGCAGCAGCGCACCCATCGGCGTGGCCGGCCCCACACGTACCAACAACTCGTTTTCTTCCCGGGTCAACATCGCCGTACTCTCCTTGAGGCCTGGCTGTCTCAAAGGGGGTGGGCTGACCGACCCCCGCAAGCTAGCCAATGGTAGTACGCACCGGTGCCGAGTGTCCACGACACCCAGCTCACGGTTGGGCGGCGGCCGCGCTGCGCGCTATGCTAACGACGCATAGGTGGTTAACGAAGGAGCGCTAAACATGGATTTGGGATTGGCAGGCAAGATCGCGATCGTCACCGGCGGTAGCAAGGGGATCGGGCGCGCCATCGCTCTGGCCTTGCTGGCGGAAGGAGCCAGCGTGCTGGTGTGCGGACGCGAGCAGCGTACGCTGGATGACTTTCTGGGTGCCGCCAAGACCCTCGGTGCGGGGCAGACAGCCGCGCTGGCGGTTGATCTCGGGCAGCCGCAGAGCGCCGCACGGGTGGTCGCCGCCTGCCAGCAACGGTTCGGCGGCGTGGACATCCTCGTCAATAACGCCGGCAGCGCGCGCAACGGCGATTTCTTCAAGTTGGAGGATCAAGCCTGGCTGGAGGACTGGAATCTCAAAGCCCTAGGCTATGTGCGGATGGCGCGCGCGGTGATGCCGCTGCTCAAACAACGCGGCGAGGGCGTGATCGTCAACATAATCGGTGTAGCCGCATTTCGCTTCGATGCTAATTACACCATCGGCGGCATGATCAATGCCGGTTTGGCCAATTTCACCAAGGCCTTGGCTCGTCTGGGCGCGCCTCAGGTGCGCGTGGTCGGGGTTCATCCGGGCCCGATTCTAACCGACCGGTTGCGTTGGTTATCGCCCGACCTCGCCGACCCCAACGGTCCCAAGGCCCGTGGCGCCACTCCGATGGGGCGGGTGGGCCGGCCCGAAGAGGTCGGTGACGTGGTAGCCTTTCTAGCCTCGCCGCGGGCGTCCTTTGTAAGCGGCACCAATCTGGCGATTGATGGCGCGCTCAATCCCGGCCTGGCCGGCTAAGCGCAGGAGAGAATGCGATGCCTAGCAAACAAATCCTGACCACCCATACCGGTAGTCTGCCGCGACCCGAGTCCCTGGTGGAATTGCTCAAGGCCAAAGAAGGGCGCCAGCCTTACGATCGCGAGCGGCTGGAGGCGGAAGTCCAACGCGCGGTGGGCGAGGTGGTACGCCGCCAGCAACAGGCCGGCGTGGATCTGGTGAGCGACGGCGAGATGAGCAAAGTAGGCTACTCTACCTATATCACTGATCGCCTGACTGGCTTCGAGGGCGAGGTACACACCGGACCAAACCAGCTTGCCGACGTAGCGGATTTTCCCGACTTCGCTCGCTACATGGGCAGCCGTCCTTCGGCCACCCTGCGCCGGCCGGCCTGCTCGGGTCCGGTTGCGTATCGCGACCTGAGCGAGGTGCACCGCGACATCGCTAACTTCAAGCGTGCCCTGGCGGAAGCTTCGATCGACCAAGCCTTCATGACCGCGGCTTCACCTGGGGTGATTTCCGTCTTTTTACCCAATAGCTACTATCCTACCCGCGAGGCCTACTTGTTCGCGCTGGCCGACGCGATGCAGCCCGAGTACGAAGCGATCGTCGAAGCTGGACTGATCTTGCAATTGGATTGTCCCGATCTGGCGATGAGCCGCCACGGCGAATTCGCCCAACTCGACCTGTCACAGTTCCGCCGCCAAATCGAGGTCAATGTCGCAGCGCTCAATCGCGCGGTCGCCAATATCTCGCCGCAACGCATGCGGATGCATCTATGCTGGGGCAATTATCCCGGCCCCCATCACTATGACGTCGCTCTGGCCGATATCATCGACGTGGTGTTCACCGCGCGGCCGGCGGCGATCTCCTACGAGGCGGCTAATCCTCGCCACGCCCACGAATGGAAAATCTTTCGCGACATCAAGCTCCCCGACGACAAGATTTTGATTCCCGGCGTGCTCGATTCCACCACCAACTTCATCGAGCATCCTGAATTGGTCGCCGAGCGATTGTGCAATGTGGCTCGACTGGTGGGGCCTGAGCGTGTGATTGGCGGTGTGGACTGCGGCTTCGCGACCTTCGCCGGTGCCACCCATGTGGCTCCCGAGATCGTCTGGCGCAAACTGGCCTCACTGGCCGAGGGCGCGCGGCTGGCCAGCAGCATGCTGTGATGAGATAGCGGTTTGGGCGCCGCGCGCATCGCCGGGCCGGGCAAACCTTAGCGCGCACGCCGGCGCCGCGCTTGGGGCTTGAGCGCTTTGCGCGGCGACGGCGGCGCCGCTGTCGGCAGGGGCTGCCTGCCCCACGCCAGCGCGGTTGCCGCCCGCTCCTCGAAAGCGTCCCAGTCAGGCTGGCCCATCCGGCACATCATCCACGCGGCCACAACGATCCCCGCCAGCAAAAGCAAGGGCTTGAGCGGACCGGGCGCGTAGCGGATAGCGATCCGATGCTCCCCGGGAGCAAGCGCGACCGCGCAGAAGTTGGGAAACACGCGCAGGATCGGCGCCGGCTGTCCGTCAACCCGAGCGCGCAGACCGGGAAAGTAGGTGATCTTGAGCATGGCGTAGCAGGCCCGTTTCGCAATCACCCGCGCGCTATAGACTTCATCGCGCTTGTGCTCGCTCAAGATGGTTCCGCGCGGCTGGAGCTGGCTGGCCAGCGGAGCAGGGATCGGCTCCAGCGCACCGAGCGCCGGCAGGTTGGACAATTGTTTCCGAGCGCGCTCGCCATCGTGACCTAGCGTCACGGTGATACCTGCTTGCATCGCCGCGCTATGCAGCCAGCCGTTGTCCTGATGCAATACGGCGCCCAAGGCTCCTTGATAGCGGGCAACTATATCGACCAGGCCGAAATATCCCTCGGGCGAGACCTGATAGACGGCGAATGGCCCATGAATCGAATACGCATGCCAATCGGCGGCGGGCGGCAGCGTGATAGGTGCCAGCGCCGCGCGCAGGGCGTACAGGCGGTCATCGGCGGCCTGGCCGTCGGTACGCGCGTACATCAGATCGGAAGAAAGCGGCAGGGTGTGATAGAGAAAACTCAGATCATCCAGATGCGCCCGGCTAAGGAAGGAATACATCCAGGCCTGCCCCACTCGAAAACTACCACCCCATTGGGCGGCCTTGCCGGCATAGACCTGGCCCGGACGTACGGCCAGGATGCGGTTGATGTCGCCTAGGGCAGCATCGAGATCGGCGCGCTGGCTAGCGTAGGCGGCCAGAGTTTGCTCGCCCCAATTCGCGCTTTGAGAGAGAAATGCCGCGCGCTCCTGCCCGATCGCCAGTAGCATCGCACCCAAGCCCACCCCCGCTACCACGGGCACCAAGCGGCCGGCGCCAGACGCGGCCACTAAGAGGGTGGCCAAACCGTGGGCGATAAGCAAAACCGCGAACAGCTCGAAGACCGCCTCGAAACGGCTGACCTGAAATTGAGCGGGCAAACCCACCAGCGCCATCAAGCCATCCCAGGTCGTGCGGCCGAAAAAGAGCCCTAGCCACAGGACAACCAAAACCAGCAGCCGGCGCGCCAGGGGCTGTTCGATTTGATAGAGCGCCACCAACAGGCCCAACAACAGCGCCAGAGTTAGCACGGGCCAGCGATCGTTATCCAAGAAGCGGCCTGAGAAGAGTTGGGCCAACACCACGCGTGCACCGAAAGAATCGAACTTCCAACTTGGATCCCAGTGGGAGCGGTTGACCTCGCCCGCCGTCAGCAGCATCGGAGTCACGAACCAAGCCAGCAGCAGCAGCGAGGGCAAGACGATCGTGGCGGCGCGCACCACGCGATGGCTGCGCTGGCGGACCGGCCCCACCAGGGTAATGACCGCCACCGACACGAACGCGGCATAGCCGAAGATGATGTGCGAGAGGGCCGTCGCGGTCAAAAGCACGATCGCACCGGCGCGCCGCCCTCCCCAATCTAGCGCCATTCGAGTGCAGCCCAAGGCCGGAAGCATCAAATTGAAGGCTACCAGTTGCGTATACAATCCCGAGCCCCGCCAAACGTATGCACCGTAAGTGATCCCGTAGCGATTCCACTGGTTGGGCTCGCTGGGCGCATAAATCAACAAGGCGGCCAAACCCGCCGCCAACGGCTCCAGCCCAAACCATCGCGCGCCCACATACGTGGTAGCGGGCAGCGCCAGCAAAAATAGGTAGTAAAGCCAAGCGAAGGAGGCAGAGGCAGAAGCAAACGGGTTGGCGGCCGCCATCCATAGCGCAGCCAGCACATGAGGCAGGGGCTGATAGACTCGCCACAGCGGGAACCCCAGCGACCATTCCGAGGTCCAGGGCTCCAGCTCTCGATGAATCAAGGCGCGGCCCAAATCCTGGGCGGCAGGTATGTGAAAAGCAAGGTCGTTGACCGGAACCCGCTCGATACGAATTTCGGGTGCCAGTCCGTAGGCGTTGAGGGCCAGCGCCACTGCCACAACCAACAGGCCCACCCACTCGCTTCCCGCTTCGTTCTTGCTAATCAAGATACGAACCCGCGATTTTTGATTTTGAGCGGAGCCGCCGGCGCAAACGCGGGCGCGGCTTCAGACCGACACTATTTATTATTGTCGGAACCGGCGCTGGCTTACTATCGATTGGTGAGGGGTCGTTGAAATTGACCAGCAAGCCGCCTTTGAGGCGGCGCGGCTGAGGAAAAGCCCGAGCACTTTCAACTTTGCGCTTAAATTTATAAATTTAGCGAGGAGCGTTGTCTTGATGTCCCGAACACGCGGAGATTTACGATGCGAATAGCCTTTTCACTGAGCCGATTGCTGCTTATCGGCTCGCTCATCGGTTTGATCGGCGCCACTGCGGCCCACGCCCAGCAAACACCGGGGCAGCAACAACCCAACATTTTCGGCCCAATTAATCTGCCTCAGGACACTTTGGCTGCCGACAGCTATACCTCATACCAGGAAGGGCAGACCTTGCTGGCAACCCCAGCGGCCGATAAGAACGCGGTGATGCAAATCTCTCAGGGCCTGGAAAAGCTCGGCGCCGCGGGCCATCTGGTGGTCCTCGACGCCGGGACCCGGGTTCAAGCGACCGGCAGCGGACCGCAGGTGCGAGTCCTCGTCGGACCGCATTCAGGGCAGATCTGGTACCTGATCAGCGACGCCGACGTGCGCAAACCCAAGGATATTCCGCCAGGCGGACAGGAAGTCCAATAAGTCATACTCTAGCACGCTACGGGCAAAAATCGGCGCGGTTGAGCGCTGTGCAATCAAGCTAGGGCTCAACGCAGGTTCAAGCACTCTACGGACGGGCAACAGCCCGTCCCGCTATCGCCAAAGCTCGCTTTGCTCAAGAAAAGCCGTCGCCCTTTTCCCAGCACCGCTAGCGTTTGACGAAGGCCGCCATCTCCCGCCGTTGGACCTTGCCGGTGGGCCCTTTGGGCAGGGCCTCGACGATATATATCGTCTTGGGAACCTTGAACTCGGCCAAGCGGCCGCGACAATGGTTTTGCAGCTCCTGGGCTGACGCCTCGCCCTTGAGCACCACCGCTGCCGCCACCTCCTCGCCATAAAGTTCGCTGGGGGAACCGAAAGATGCAGCTTCGGCCACCGCGGGATGCTCGAGCAGAACCGCATCGATCTCCAAGGGCGAGATTTTCTCGCCGCCACGATTGATCAATTCCTTGATGCGACCGATCAGAGTTACATAACCCTGTGGGTCGATGGTGCCGCGATCACCGGTGCGGAACCATCCGTTGGTAAAAGCGGTGCTGTTGGCTTCTGGATTGTTCCAGTAACCACTGGTTACATTGGCTCCCTTGATTACTACCTCGCCCGCCTCACCTGAGCGCAAAAGGTTGCCGGCTTCGTCCATAATCGCGACTTCCACCCGTCCGCCCACTCCAACCGTGCCGGGTTTGTGAACCGCGGGCGGAAGCGGGTTGGAGGCGACCTGATGGGCAGCTTCCGTCATCCCGTAGGCTTCGAGCACTGGAGCGGCGAACCGCGCCTCCAATTGAGCCAAGGTGCTGGCAGCCAGGGCAGAGGAGCAGGATCGGATGAAGCGGAAGCCGCTGTGAGCTGGCGCGCCGTCACTTTCGGCGCGTAGCAAAAGGACCTGGTGAATGGTGGGCACGGCCGAGTACCAGGTGGCTTCGTAGGTTTGAGCCAGGTTCCAGAACTGCTGAGCGCTGAAGCGCGGCGGTACGATTACCGCCCCACCCGCGGCTAGACTAGAGAAGGTAGCGCCAATCAGCCCATGGACGTGAAACAGCGGCATCACCACCAGGCTGCGATCGGCCGGGCTCAGGCCGTAATGCGCCGCGATATTATTGATCGATCGCATCACGTTGGCATGGGTCAAAGGCACACCCTTGGGCCGACTGGTGGTGCCACTGGTGTGCAGAAACAAGACCATGTCGGTGGGATTGGGCGCGGGGCGGTCCACCGGCCGTTTGCCGCCGAGTTCATCGATCTGGACCTGGCCCGCGGGATCGATCCGAGTCGGCCACAGTGGCACCTCAAGCCGCTGCGCAGCCTCCACCAGCGCGCTGTTGTTACGCGGCCCGACGATTGCGCGCGCCTGCGCGTCTTCGATAAAAAACAGCAGCTCGTCGAGCTTGTAGGCGGGGTTAAGCGGGGCGGCGACCAAGCCGGCCCGGGCCACCGCCAAAAACACGACCAGGAATTCCAGGCCGTTGGGCAAAACGATACTGACGCGCTGGCCTGGACTGAGACCGGCAGCAGCAAGCTGGCCCGCCAGCCGTTCGATCTGCTGGGCCAAATCGCGATAGCTGATGGTCAGTGTGCTGGCGCAATCGATGATGGCCGGCGCTTTCGAAGTGGGATCGGCCAATAATTCCGCAAGGATGGTCCGCTCTGGCATGATTTTTTTCCTGCTGCGCTTTGGCGCGGCTGTTTCATAATCGCACGGCGTGGCCGGCACCTTATCGCTCCCGCTGCGTATCGCCGCGCGAGCGCGCCCTTCAGCTCGCTCGCTGCACCGCCACCACGATTCCAACCCCACCGCTTGGTCCCGGAATCCACAGCACTAGGTTGGGCGCGAACGCCATCGCTGCATCAAGAGTCGCGGTGTAAACTTCGGTCTGCCCCTGCGCCGTCACGGCCGAGACTGGATACCAGTTAGCCACCGCGCATTCAGCGCCGATCAGTTCGTGCTGAGAGGCGTCGGCGGAGCGAAAGAAATCGCCTTGTCCCTCAACCAGATCGCGCCGGGTCGGCTGGGTGGTAAACGCCCGCAGGCGCATCCCCGGCTCCAACTCGGCTGCCGCTATCCAACTACCGTCCTCCAACATCACCTGTTGCCCGGCGGCGACCGAAAACGGCCCTTTATCGGTATGCACCTTGACGATAGCTTTCAGGCCCGCCGCCACCAGCTCAGCGTTAAGCCCAACAAAGCGCCGGCGCGGCGGATCGTAACTGAGCACCGCGGCGCTGTTCCCGACGCCCAACGTACCCACCGCGGTGATACCCTTGGCGGTCAGAATCGTTTGATCGGCCGGCAACCCGCCACCGGCGCTAGTAATCGCGATGTTTTCGGTCTCCATGCTCACCCGCGTGCCTGAGAATCACCCAGCTTGAAGGGTTAGGCGGTGGTTGCCGCACGCCCAATCCCGGGACGCTTGGCGAGCTCGCCCGCGCCAGCCTCGGGGGCAGCATAGCATCGCGCCGCGCGGCGAAAAATCCCGACGCGAGCATCCACTCTTGCCGCCTCCTTGCAAACGCGCCATCTCTCTAACAGTTAACCCTGTCCGATGCGCGCGCCTGGCAAATGATTACGCTGCATTACTCCAATCGGCTGGAAGAATTGATCGAACCGCTCGCAGCTGAGCTGGCCCAGGCCCGCGCGCACGATCCGTTCGAACCTGGCCTGATCGTGATTCCTAACCGCGCCTATGCGCAATTTCTCAAATTGCGGCTGGCCGAGACCAGTGGGATCGCAGCCAACTTGAATTTTCCTTTTCTGCGCCGCTATCTGGCCGAACTGGTGGCCGCCGCAGATCTGGAATCGCACGTCTTAGAGGCCGACGAGTTGCAAGTGACCCTGTTCGAATGGCTGCGCGGAGCATCGAGGCGGGAACCCGCGCTGGAGCCACTTGCAGCCTATGCGGCGAACGCCGACGAGGACCAACGCGAGCTGGCTTATTTCCAGCTCAGCGGTCGACTTGCCCGCCTGTTGCGCGAGTATTCGACCTCCCGCCTGGCGATGATGCGGCAATGGCGGCGAGGAGTGGAATTGTCTCACGTCGACCGAGACCTCCAAAACGCGCAGCGCGCCATCTGTCGGGCGCTGTTCGACGAGACCGGATGCTTACGGCAGGAACATGGCAAGCAGGGGCCTTCGCGCGCGATGTTTCTGCCCGATGCACTGGCCGCGATTGACGACCGCCGCCTAGCCGCGGCGCTACCACGCTGCCTGCATCTGTTCGGCTTGGCTTACGCCGCGCCCGAGTTTGTGCGGATCTTCGCCCGCCTGGGCCGGCTCACCGAGCTGCATCTGTACTGTCTCAACCCTTGCCTGGAATTCTGGGAGGACGTTCCGGCCGGGATGTTAAGCGCACCTGACCAGCGCCTGGTCTCGCGCCGGGCGCGGCTGGCTCCCGGCGCCCTGGAGGAGGAAGACCCCTTCGAGATCGAGGCGGCCGAAAATCCCGCACTGGTGCTATGGAGCCGGCCTGGACGCGAATACCTGCGCCTGCTCAACGAACTGACCGAGGGCGACTTCCAGCCCCATTTCAGATCTCCCGTGTCGGAGACGCAGCAGGGCCTGTTACCCCGCTTGCAGCAAGCGATTTTGCGCCGCCAGCGCACGCTTCCCTACCCCCCCTCGGCGCCGGTCGAGGATCGCAGCCTGCGCCTGCTCGCCTGTCCCGACATCCGCGGCGAGGTCGAAAGTATCGCCAACACCATCTGGTCGCTACTTGGCGAGCACGGCTTTCAGCCACCGCTGCGCTTCCACGAAATCGGTATTCTGCTCCCCGAGCACGCGCTCGCCAGCTACCTACCCCTGTTCCAAGCGGTGTTTGCCGAACTGCATGCGATACCGCTTTACTTGACCGACTCGGTGCGCGGTACCGAGCCGATGGTAGAAGCGATCGAGTTGCTGCTGCGCTTGCCGTTGGGTTCTTGCGGCCGCGACGAAGTCCTCCGTTTGCTGACTCATCCCGCACTAGGTGGCACGGAAGGCATCAGTAGCGAGGTGGTGCAGGAGTGGTGCGAAGCACTGGGGATTCACTGGGGGGCCGATGAACGGGACATGGCGGGCACTTTCATTCCGCCCGGAAGTTACCATTGGGACCAGGGGCTGCGGCGGCTGGCCTTGGGCGCTTTTTTGAGCGCCAAGACGCCAGACAACGAACAAGTGTTCAATACTCCCGATCAGGGGGCGTTCGCCGCGCTGGCGATCGAACAGGACCAGATCGAGGGCGCGGCCAACATGATTGGTCGGGCGCGCGCCCTGCTGGCGGCGGCCTCGGAAATACGCCGGACTCGTCTGCCGCTGACGCAATGGGCACAGGTCCTGCGCCGCCTGCTCGCAAGCTTTCTTTCTTCCAAGGAACCTGAGGGCGCGCGCACTCTGGCCGCTTCCTTGGCCGCGATCGCCACCATGGCCGGGTCTCAACCCCAGGGCGAGCCGGTGGGTTATCCGACCGCACGCGAATTGGCCCTGCAGGCAGTAGCGCAAGTCCAGGCCGAAGCGGGCGGTTTCGCACGGGGCGGCGTCGCGCTGGGCTCGATGAGCGCGCTGCGTTCGTTGCCATTTCGAATTCTGTTCGTAGCCGGGATGAGCGAGGGACGCTTTCCCGCGTGCGAGAGCTCCGACCCCTTCGATTTGCGCGCAACCCATCGGCAAGTGGGCGATGTCAGCCCAAATCAACGTGACCGCTACCTGTTCTTGGAGGCATTGCTGGCGGCGCGTGAGCGGCTGATTCTGTCTTACGTCGCCCGCGAAGAAATTACCGGAGTCACGATTCAACCCAGTCCGCTGGTAAGCGAACTGGGTTTCGTGCTGGGCGAAGAGCTGGGCGAGCAGGGCTTATCCGCGATTACGATCGAACATCCCCCCACCAATTACGATCGGGCTTATTTTCCCGACCTAGGTGGGTCCGGCGTGCGCGAGAGCGCCAGCCATAGCTTCGCCGCCCGCCGCGCCGCCCGCCTGGCCGCTTTGCGTGATCACTTGCGCGCGCACTGCGGCGGACAATTGCTCGGCCCCCTCCCGAGGTTGCTGGACGCTATGGCGCCGCACGTCCGGGCCAAGATGGAAGAACTGCTTGAGATCACGCGCCGGCAGGCAAACGCCCCTGGCGAAAACGCCTTTGAACTGCCGCTCTCTGCTTTGCGCGCTTACCTGTT
>DATGLK010000017.1 GCA_035294265.1 Candidatus Binataceae bacterium | reverse complement strand
CTGAGTTCGTCGCCGCCGCTGACCGCCAGACTGACATCGGCGTTGCCCGCGGCCAGTTGTTCCACGCCGCTGGTAATGGCTAGTACTGGGTGGAGCAGAAAATTGCCCGCCAGCAGGGCGGCGATTACGGTCAGCAACATTGCCAGCAGTGCGATGGCCGCCACCGTCCACAGCAGCGAGTGCACTTCGGTGGCGATCAGGGCAGTGGAGACGCCAACTTCGATTACCGCAAAGGGCACGCCGTTGATGTCCACTGGGCGGGCCATTTCGTAGGTCTGGCCGGACCACAGGGCGCGCAATAGACCAACGGGTATAGTGGAGCGGCTGAGGTCGTCAAGCTTGAAAATGGGGGGCGGCGGCGTGCTGGAGGGTGGGGTGTCGTCAGCGCTGGCTAGCAGTTGGCCGTCGACCCCCACCACCCGAATGAAGACCGCGTAATCCTCGAAGGCCAAGGCTGAGCGCATTTCGGCCCGCAACCCAGGGTCGGATTGAAGCGCGGTTTGCGGATCGTTGGGCGCCAAGGAGAGCGCCATCCGGACTTGCTCGAAGGTTTCTTTGCTGATCCGATCGCCCGAACCAATCAAGGCGCGCGCCATCAGCTTGAGGTTCCAATCGAGGTAGGCCAAGCTGAGCAGAGCGATTGCCAAAGTCAGCAAACAGACGAAGGTCCAAACCAGTTTTGCGCGCAAGCCCACGATGGCCGCCCTACTTGCCGCCTACCGGTTCCTTTTGCTCGTAGCGCTCCAAACGATTGTAGAGGGTCTTGAGACTTACGCCCAAAATCTCGGCGGCCTTGGTCTTGTTACCGCCAGCGTAATCGATGGTGCGGAAGATAAGCTCGCGCTCCAGTTCGTCCAAGCTGCTGCCCAGCCGGACCTGGAAGTTGCCATCGCTCTGGCGCGGGCGAAAATCGGGTGGTAGGTCGGCTATCCCGAGTAAGGGTTTTTGGCTCACGATGGCGGCGCGCTCGATGACGTTGCGCAACTGGCGTACGTTGCCGGGCCAGGGATGGTTGCGCAGCGCCTCGATGAATTGCTCGTCGGCCCCCTGGATCGGCTTGGCGCCGGAATTGCGAAACTGCTCGATGAAATATTCAACCAGGGCGGGAATATCCTCACGCCGCTCGCGCAAAGGCGGCAGCTCGACAGAGAAGACGTTAAGCCGATAGTAGAGATCCTCGCGCAAGCGCTCCTCGCGCAAGGCCCGCTCCAGCGGTCGGTTGGAGGCGGCCAGCACCCGTACATCGATCGGAATCTCGGCGCTGCCACCCAGCCGCCGCAGGCGGCGCTCTTCGAGCACTCGCAGCAACTTGGCCTGCAACTCCGGCTTCATCTCAGTGATCTCGTCCAGTAACAGGGTGCCACCCTCGGCTAGCTCGAAATACCCCTCGCGCCGCCTGTCGGCGCCGGTGAAGGCGCCACGCTCGTGGCCGAAGAGCTCGCTTTCCATCAGGGTGTCCGGTATCGCCGCGCAATTGACCGCGATGTAGGGTCCCTTGGCGCGCTTGGAGAGGGCGTGGATGGTGCGCGCGACCATTTCTTTGCCGGTCCCGCTCTCCCCGATCACAATTACCGAAGCCTCGGTAGGCGCCACCTGATCGATTAGGTGCAGAACCCGGCGCATGGAGGGGGCCGCGCCCACCATCGCACCCAACTCGCCCGCGCCCAGCAGGCGACGGCGCAGGCGGTCGTTTTCCTGGCGCACCGCCAGATGATCGAACAAATTGCCCAGCATCACACGCAGGTGGCCCGGATCGACGGGCTTGGTCAGATAGTCATAGGCCCCCAGTTTGATCGCCTGGACCGCATCCTGAATTTCGCCCTCGCCCGAGATCATCACCACCGCGCTCTCCTCGCCCGCCTCGCGCAGCTCGCGCAACAGCGTAATGCCGTCTTTACGCGGCATTTTCAGATCCGACAGGATCACGCTCGGATGGTGAGCGAGCGCGGCCTCCAGGGCCTGCTGACCGTCGGCGGCGGTATCCACCACGAATCCCCAGGAGAGCAGCAGCTCGCTCCAAGCCTCGCGCGTGGCGCTGTCGTCTTCGGCGACCAGGATGCGTTGTTCCATCGAATCGGTGTTCTCTACCAAGTAGCCATTAGTCCGATTGGTAAGTTAAGCGGCTGCGTTGCAAACGGCAAGCTACTCTCTTGAACAGCGCTGGAACCTATCCGGGCCGAGGAAGCGCGAGGGCGAAAATGCAGCCCAGAACGGATGGAGAAAAATGTTAACCCGCCTCAGTTGGCAGGTCTAGCCACCGGTTGAGTGGGAATGGAGGGCTCGTCCACGGCCAGCGGCTCGATCGAAATAATTAACGCCCCCTGCTCATAGCGCGGCCCGCCCACCAACAGCACCCCACCGCTGATAATTTTGAAATCGGTAGTCATCAGCGGCTGGTCGCCTTCAAACAGCGTCACCTCCAGGTGGATCATGTCACCGTCGCGATCGATCGGTTCGATTTGCAAAATGCGCCCCCCGGGCAGGTCGAATTCCACCAACTGACCGAACCGGGTCTGACGATCCTGGTGGCTGACCAAATGATAGGTGGTGAAGTGGAATAGCCGTTCCAGATGGCGTTGGAGAGCACGTAGGCTGGCATCGCAACCCTTGTTGGTGTCGGAGGCTAGGACCGAGTTGATCCTTACTTCGACCGCCCCCGCCGAGTGCTGCGCGGCCGCGCTCACCGCCAGGGTGACCAGCAGCACCATGCTCAAGCCGGCGGTTCGGGTTGCCCGTTCAGTTATCGCCCGAATCCTCATCCGGCAACCATATCACCGTGGTTTTGTTCTCCGGCTCACTCCAGACTGCCACCGAGGGCGCCTTGGTTTCCAGGCGTGAGATGTAAGCCTGGCTGTCCTGGTCGGTGGCGGCCACCGTCTGGGGCTGGCTAATAGCCGGCTGTGCGGCAGCGGCAAAATTGGAGCTCGTTGCGTGCATCGCATGACTGGCCCGGCCACCCATCAACAGGATGATCCAAGCGCCCACCGCCAGCGCGGCCGAGGCGAAACTTAAGCCCGCCATCCAGCCCGCGGACCACTCTGGCGGGCGCACGCGCCCAAGCCACGCGCGTCGCGGGGGGTGTGCGGGCAATCGCGCCATCACGGCGGCGGTAAAGTCGGGTAGCTCGGGCGGCGCCAGTAGCTGGCGCAGCTCGTGGCCGACCAGCCCCAAGTCCAGCAGCTCCTGGCTGCATGAGGGGCAGTCCACCACATGGGTTTTCACCAGCGTGGACTCGGCTTCGGCCAACTCTCCGTCGTGGTAGGCGGAGAGCAAGGGGTTTATGAAATCGCAGCGATCCAAGGCTTTCTCAGTTTACTCGCACGTCTTTCAGCAACTCGCGCAGCCGGTTGCGGGCATAATGCAAGCGGCTCATCACGGTGCCCTTGGGACAACCTAGGATGTCGCTAATCTCGTCGTAACTAAGACCGTCGACTTCGCGTAAAAGTATCACCGCGCGATGGTCCGGGGTCAACTCATCCAAAGCCTGATTCAATTTGGCTCCTAACTCCCCGCGCGCCGTAGTTGTGAATGCGTCGGGCTGCGGCGCAGGTACTCGTTCCAATTCCGCTTGCGCTTCTTCACCATGCATCACCAGGTGGCGTCCCTCGCGCCGGCGCCAATCGATCGCCAAGTTAGCGGCGATGCGATAAAGCCAAGTGGCAAAACTGGAGCGCGCCTCGAACCGTGACAAGTTCTGAAAAGCGCGTATGAAAGTCTCCTGCCCCAGTTCTATCGCGTCCTCCGGGTTGTGTACCAGAGCCCTTGCTACCGATATCACGCGGCGCTGGTAACGCTCCACCAATATCCCAAAGGCCTCACGCTGGCCCGCGGCGGCACGCTTGATGAGCTGCCGCTCCTCGTCATCGGGTTTGAGCGCGCTTCTCAAGGGAAGTAGACGAAGGAGCGGCCGGTTACATTCACGGGCTTAGCGGGCTGAGGTCGGCCCAATTGGGTCCGGCCTTGAGTTCTACCCGTAGTGGTACCGCCAACTCGGCCACCTGTTCCATCTCGGCCCGCGCCAGCGCCGCTGCCGTATTCAATTGTGCTTGAGGCACTTCGAACAGCAATTCGTCGTGAACTTGTAACACCATTTGAGCGCCCGGGGCCTGGGCCGCCAGCTTCCCTTGCAGCCGCACCATCGCCATCTTTATCAAATCGGCGGCGGTGCCCTGAATGGGGGTGTTGATGGCGATGCGCTCGGCCTGAGCCCGTGCGCCCCCTTGCGGCGAATTAAGCTCGGGCAAATAGCGGCGTCGCCCCAGCAGCGTGGCCACGTAACCGCGCGCCCGCGCCTGCGCTAAGCAATTTTCAAACCAGGCGCTGACCCCGGGCAGCCGCGCGAAATAAGCCTTGATGTAGCTAGCGGCCTGCTCCAACGCAATCGCCAGCTCACCGGCCAAACGCTGTGGTCCCATGCCATAGATAATCCCAAAATTGATAACCTTGGCGAGCCTGCGGGCTTCCGAATCGACTGCGTCCGGGCTGACTCCCAACAATTCCACTGCGGTTCGTTGATGGATGTCCTCGCCCCTGACAAAAGCCTCCACCAAGGTGGGATCGGCCGAGAGATGGGCTAGGATACGCAGCTCTATCTGGGAATAATCGGCCGAGAGCAAGAGCGCACCCGGGCGTGCCACGAAAGCCCGCCGAATGCGCCGTCCCTCGGCGCTGCGCGTGGGAATATTCTGGAGATTAGGGTCTGTGGAGCTCAGCCGCCCGGTGGCGGTGAGAGCTTGGTGAAACGAGGAGTGCAAGCGCCCGCCGCGGTCAACTGCCGCCGGTAGAGCATCCACATAAGTCGACTTCAGCTTGGCAATGGTTCGATATTCCAGCAGCTTGCGCGGTAGTTCATGGAGCGCGGCAAGTTTGGTCAGCACATCGACGTCGGTGGAATAGCCGCTTTTGGTCTTTTTAAGTCCCTTGGTGGGAAGCTTCAGGTCATTAAAGAGGACCTCACGCAATTGATTTGGCGAATTAAGATTGAAGGGATGGCCCGCAAGCCTGCTGCATTCGCTCTCCAGGCGATGGAGCTGCTCGCTGAATTCCATTCCTAGCGCGGTCAGCGCTTGAACGTCGATCCCGACCCCCACCTCTTCCATCTCCGCCAATACCGCGGCCAGAGGTAGCTCGACTTGGGCGAATACGTCGCCTAAACCGTCGGCGCGCAGGCGAGCCTCCAGCACCGGCCAGAGCGCGGCTACGATTTCCGTCGCCGATTTCGCCATAATGGCGCCTGGCGCCGCCAAGTGCTCGTGATAGAGATCTTCTAGGCTGGGTTCGGCTCGCCCCGGATTGATCAAAAAACCCGCCAGCATGGTATCGAACGCGACGCCTCCCAGGCCAAGACCGCGCTCGTGCAAGGCGCGCAGATGAGCCTTGTAATCATGACAGGCGCGCGGCGGACCCGAGGCTCCAAGTAACTCGCGCAGGTCACCCCAATTGGCCTGCTCGACTACCAGTACAGCGTCTTCATCGAGCGCCTTGACTTGGATCTGCTCGGATTGCAGGTGCAGAGCCAAGCCGCGGGCACCGGCCAGGCGGGTTGCCGCTACTTGGATTTCACCGGGGCCGAGCGTCAGTTGGTGAACTGGGGCCGCGGGCGCGCGGCCTTGTTCCAAACCCAGCTCAGCCAGCACTGAAGTGAATTCCAGCTCGCGTAGCAGGGCGATTGTGGCCGGCTCATCGATACCGGCGTAGGTGAAGCTCTCGGGGTGCAGATCGATGGGCACCGCGGTGTCGATCCGCACCAGCTTGCGGGAGAGCTCCAGCTCGCCGCGATGGTCGGCAATAAGCTGGGCAAGTTTTTTACTTCCGCGGATGGCGCTTTGGGCCACCGCCGCCGGATTGGCCAGGATCTGATCCAGGGAGCCGAATTGGTTGAGGAGGGCGGCGGCGGTCTTGTCGCCGACCCCGGGCAAGCCGCGGACGTTATCGATAGGGTCGCCAGTCAGCGCCATCAGATCGACCACCGAACTGGGCTCTACCCCGGTGCGCTCGACCACCTCGCGCGGTCCCACTCGCCGCTCGCGCATGGTATCCCACAGGCTCAGATGGGGGCGGACCAATTGCATGAAATCCTTGTCGCCGGTCAGAATCACGACCTCGAAGTGCTGACGCAGCGCGCGCAGGGCCAGGGTCCCGATCACGTCGTCGGCCTCGTACCCTTCGCGGATGATGCGTGTAATCCCAAACGCATCGACCAGACGATAGATATACGGAAACTGTACCTGGAGGTCGCTTGCTGGAGCGGCGCGATTGGCTTTGTAATTCTCGAACAGATCGTCGCGGAAGGTCCGCGCCGGAGCATCGAAAACGATCGCCAGGTAACGCGGACGGGTATCCTTGAGCAGCTTGAGCAGCATGCGCAAAAATCCGTATATCGCGTTGGTGGGCAAGCCGCGCGAGTTATTAAGCGGCGGTAGCGCATGAAAGGCGCGAAAGATGTAGCCGGAGCCATCGACCAGGTACAAGATGGGGCGGGCTTCGCTCATTGTGGCGAGGCTAACAAAACCGCCTGTGCCGAAGCCAGCCCGTGCGCTGCCCGCGCTCGCGCCGCTGGGGTCGTATTGACAGTGGGAGCCACGGTGATTAACTGATTGGGTTGTTTTGGTTCCCCATGAATAAAGGGGACGGCGCGGCGTCCATAGGTTTATTCAGGTATGTGATGCGGCGTTTGTAGAGGAATGGGAGCTGTATTGTTCTCCTCCGCTATCCCGCCGGAGCCAGAAGAGTGGGAATTTGGGGGTGGGGCGGAGCGAAGCTGATTCCTCCGTGCAAACCGTGACTCAACCGCGCGCGAACTAGGTCAGAGTGCAGCCACCGGAGCGCACAATTGGATGATTGAGGTCAAGCAGCTTACCAAGTTGTATGGCAACTTTGTTGCCATCAAAGATGTCTCCTTCAAGGCCGAGAAAGGGCAAATTCTGGGCTTCCTCGGACCCAATGGCGCGGGTAAGACCACGACCATGCGGATTATCACTGGCTTCATGCCGGCCAGTTCGGGGACGGTTCTGATCGATGGCCTAGACATTTTTTCACACTCGTTACAAGCACGTCGGCTGATCGGCTATTTGCCCGAAAATCCGCCGCTGTACCTCGAGATGAGAGTAGAGAGCTATTTGCGCTTCGTGGGCCGGCTCAAAGGTGTGGGTCGCGACGCCATTGACGGTGCCCTGGATCACGCGGTGCAGATGTGCGGCCTGACTGAGGTGCGCCATCGCATCTGCGGCCAACTCTCCAAAGGCTACCGCCAGCGGGTGGGCCTGGCCGGGGCCTTGATCCACAACCCGCCGGTGTTGGTGATGGACGAGCCAACTATCGGCCTGGATCCCCGCCAGATCCGCGAAATCCGTAGCGTGATTCGCGATCTGGCCGGCGACCATACCATCGTGCTGTCCACGCATATCCTGCCCGAAGTCTCTCAGATCTGTGAAAAAGTCGTGATTATCAACCACGGCCGGGTGGTCAAGGAGCAGGCGATCGCCGATCTGCCCGGACCGCTGGAGGATGAATTCCTCAAGGCTATTGCCGGCGACCGTGAACATGAGGACGCCGATGCCGAAGAGGAATTGGAAGAGGTCGAGGCCGGACGGAGCGCGACACCATGAAGAATGCTCTATTGATCGCCAATCGCGAGTTGCAGGCCTATTTCGTGCAACCCGTGGCCTACGTGGTGATGACGGTTTTTCTGCTGTTGGGCGGGTGGTTCTTTTTCGCCCTGCTGCGGCGCTTTGACGTGATCCAGGAAATGTACCTGGCGATGCAAAACCCCCGCGCGCTGGCTCAACTCAACCTAAATCAGTTGGTAATCCAGCCGCTGCTGCACAACCTGGCGATTGTGCTGGTGTTACTGGTGCCGGCGCTCACCATGCGCAGCTTCGCTGAGGAAAAGCGTATCGGTACCTACGAACTGCTGCTTACCTCGCCAGTGCGAACCGGAGAGGTAGTGGCCGGCAAATTCATCGCGGCGATGGTTATGATCCTGGTGATGGTGCTGCTGACGGCGATTTTCCCCCTCATCCTGGTCCTGTTCGGCAACCCCGAGATCGGGATCATCGCCTCGGGCTACCTGGGCTTGGCGTTTTTGGGGGTGGCCTTTGCCTCGGTGGGCCTGTTCACCAGCTCGCTAACGCAGAATCAGATTATTGCGGCGATTAGCTGCCTGGGGGCGTTGCTACTGTTGTTCGTCATCTCCTGGCCGGCGGAAATTGGCGGCAGCACCACGGTCAGCGCGTTGCTCGGCTACTTGGCCCTGCCCGGCCACTTCACCAACATGGTCAATGGCCTGATCGACACCAAGGATATTATCTACTTTCTCAGTCTAATGGCGGTGGCGCTATTCTTGACCCAGCGCGCGGTCGAGTCGGCGCGCTGGCGCTGAGGGGCGGGGTCTTTGTTATGCAAAGAAGTGCGGCTTTAGCCGGCATCATCGGTCTGGTTCTGCTGGCCTTCGGGGTGCTGGATTATTTCATTGCCTCCGGCTTCCATCTCTTCGTCATGTTAAACGTGGTTGCGGGGGCCTTCGCCTTGGTGCTGTGGGCTACCAACGTCAGTCGCGAGAGTCTGGGCAGCGCGATCGGCAGCCGGACCACCAAGTATGGCGCAAACGCTTCCATCTATTCCGTCATCTTCATCGCCTTGCTGATTGGGGTCAACTATCTGGCTAGTCAGTACAACCGGCGCTTTGACACTACCCAGGAGAAAATCTACAGCCTCTCGCCTCAATCCATTCAGATCGTCCAGTCGCTCAAGCGTCCGATTAAGTTCTATGGCTTCTTCCAGGGGGGCACCAATCCTCAGGCCCAGCAGGAGTACGAAGCCTATCAGTACGTCTCACCGCAGGTGTCCTACCAGCTCATCGATCCGGACCGCCATCCTGAGTTGGCCGAGCGCTACCACGTAAGCCTGATGAATACCACCCGCGTTCAGTATGGCGACGACAATCCGGCTCACGGCACTAATGTGACCGAGCTAAGTGAGGAGAACCTGACCAACGCTATCCTCAAGCTGACGCGGGGCGGTACCAAAATTGCTTACTTTCTGGACGGCGAAGGGGAAGCGGACCCCGATGACAGCAAGAGCCAGGAAGGGATGTCCGATTTCAGGCAGGCTTTGGAGGGCGAGGGCTACCAGGTCAAGAAGGTCTTCCTAGCCACCCGCGCCGAGGTACCCAAGGATTGTTCCATCCTGATTGTGGCTGGCCCCACCCGTGTGATGTCCCAGCACGTTATTGACGCCTTTGACGGCTATCTCAAGCGCGGCGGCAGCGCCTTGGTGATGTTGCGTCCGGTCGGACCCGATCTGACCGACCCCGAGGCGGGCCTGGTCGCGCTGTTGGGCAAGGAATGGGAGATCAAGGTCGGCAACGATATTGTGGTTGACCAAGTGCTGCGGTTGTTCGCCGGACCGGCGCTGGGGCTCAATCCAATGGTCGATGATTATCCCGACTCGCCTATCACTCACAATTTTACTAAGCGTGTGGTGTTTCCAGAAACCCGCTCGGTCATGCCGATGCCGGGTAAGGCCGGCTTGACGGTGCTTCCGGTGGCGCGTACCAGCACGACCTCGTGGGCCGAGACTGATCTGTCGGATCTGTATAAAAAACAGATCGCGAAATTGGATGCTCACGATACCAAGGGTCCGATTACCGTGGCGAGCTCGGTGGAGGCCTTTCTGGAGGCCTTGGGTTACGCCAAGAGCGGGGAGTCGCGCATGGTAGTGTTGGGCAGTACCGATCTGGCCAACAATCAGTACTTCGACCAATTCTATAATCGCGACTTTGTCATGAACTCCGCCGACTGGTTGGCGGGCGAAAGTAAGTCGATCTCAATTCGGCCGCGCACTCTGCACTCCTCCAGCTTCCGCCTGACCGTGGCCCAGTTCAGCGTGGTGTTTGCGCTTTCCGTGCTGTTGCTGCCCGAATTGCTCCTCATCGCTGGCATTGCGGTGTGGTGGGAGCGGCGCAACTGACCGGTGCTGGCAGTTAATTACAGTCATGCCGATTCGTAACACGATCATTGCCTTCGTGGCCCTGCTGGTGGTGGGCGGGGTCATTTACTTCACCCATTCGCGTACCACGGTGGCGCCCACTCATTATTTGTTCAATGTCAAGCCCGACGCGCTCACGCGGTTGACCCTTAAGTATCCCAACGCCGAAATCGATCTGGTGCGCGAGGCCGGCAAATGGCAACTGGTCAAGCCAGTGTCGGCGCCAGCCGACAATGACGCCGTGCAAACCCTGGCCCAGGAGATCGCCCAATGCCAAATCGAGCGGACCGTCGATGAACACCCGGCCAGCCTAGCGCCTTTTGGCTTGGCCCAACCTCAGGCCACGATCATCGCGGCGACCAAAGCTGGCGCGCTGCCGGCGATCGAAGTGGGCAAGACCACGCCGGTGGGTTACAACGTCTATATCAAGACCAGCGCCCGGCCGGCGGTGATGATTACGGCCGCCGCCTTCGGCCCCGGCACCAAGCGCACGGCCAACGACCTGCGCGACCATACCTTGCTCAGCTTCAGCTCAGACGACGTCAAGCGGTTTGTGATTCAGCGTCCCAATTCTCCCGCGATCGAAGTGGATAAGCAGGCTGGACAGTGGGCGATCGTTAAGCCCGCGCGCTTTTCGGCCGATCAGCGGGCGGTGCGCGATTTTCTCAATTCGCTTTCCAACTCGCGCATCAACGAGTTCGTCAACGACCATCCTACGGACCTGGCCAAATACGGGTTGGTCCAACCTAAGATCACAGTGACCATCTACCGCGATTCGGGCAAACCATTGGTGCTCGACGTGGGCGGTCAAATCATGAGCGTGGGCAAGGAAGGCTTCTACGTTCAGCGTGACGGCGCGCCCGCGGTTTACTCGATCAACAGTTGGATGTTTGCCGACCTCGACAAGGATTTGAACGATCTGCGCGACAAAACGGTGCTCGCCTTCGAGCCCTCCGATGTCGAGCGCATCCAGGTGACTCAGAACGGCAATACCTTCAACGTAGTGCGCAAGCCAGCGGGCAAATGGTACGTCGAGAGCAACGGCGGCAGCATCAAGGCGCTGGCCGATCCGGTCAAGGTCGAGCAGTTCATGGATCATCTGCGCACGATCAAGGGCGACCAGATTGCACAGGACTCGCCCACCGACTTGAGCAAGTTCGGGCTCGCCGCGCCAGGTCAGCAAATTACGCTTTATGGTCAGGGCAACAAGTCCCTGGGTTGGGTCAAATTCGCCAAGCTCGAACGGCATGAGGACAACAAGGTTATCAACCCTACCCAACGCATTGACTATTATGCGATGTCGAGCCAGGAGCCCACAGTCTATGGACTTTACGAGGCCTCCTATCGCGACCTCGATAATGGCATCTCCGGCCTGCAGGCGATAAGCGCGCTGCCCGCGCCTGTGCCGGCCAAGCCGGCCAAGCAGGCGGCCAGCGGCGCGCCCAAGCATTCCTGAGCGCCACGACGGGTCGGCCAGGGCTGCCGTTGGGTGCGCTTGGTGGCGGCGCGCACGCCGCGCTGGCTGCTGCGTGCGCCGCCGCGGCGTTACTCGCTACACCCTTGCAGGGTTGGATGATACCGCATGGCGAATCTGCGGTGCCTTGAGCGGGATGATGATCGCGGCGTAGACAACCGGCGGGGGCTTAAGCCAACAATAGCAGCCGCCGATTTGCCCTAGCGGATGAAGCACGAACCACCGCGATACCAAGCCAACTACCAGGCCTTGGAGCAGCTCCTAAGCGCCCGCGAGGATCCCTGGCGGTTCGCCACCGATTCCTTCGAACGCAAAAGATTAGAACGGACCGTGGCGGCCTGCCTCAAGGTGCCGCATCGTTCGATTCTGGAGGTCGGCTGCGCGGAAGGGCATATGACCGCGCCGCTTACAACCATCGCCCAGCGCGTTGCGGCAATCGACGCCGCCCCCGCCGCGGTGGCTCGAGCGGCGGCACGTGCGCCGGCCGCTGAGGTTATCACCTCCAGCCTGGAGTCGTTGGCCCTAGCCGAGCATTTCGACCTCGCCGTGTGTACCGAGACGCTCTACTACTGCCAAGATGTAGCGGGCGCGCTCGCGCTGCTCTGTGAGCGTGCCGATTTCGTGCTGCTTTCCTATACCGTCCAGGAGCGAAGGACCTTGGATGGCTACTTCAACAATGCTCGGGCGCTTCATGACGAAGTAGTCCGTGGTATCAATGTGTGGAAGGAACCACCTAACGAATTTTCTCGCGGATTGCTGGCGCGTGCGTGGGGGTTGGTCAACTATAAGCCGCAGGTCAGGGGTTGCCGCATATTGCTTTTTTGGTCTGGCGGTCTGCCCTGGGCGGCCGGCTCTGCGTAGTCTTTCCCCGACAACAGCAAAATTCGAAACAAATTATGGCGCACTTGAGTTGCAGATTACCCGATAGCCTGTGGCATGCGCTCAATGAACGGGCCTGTCGTGACGGTGAGCCGGTTTCCCATTTGGTGGCGCACGCGGTGGCCCAATTCCTGGAGGTCAATCATGCCACCATCTTCCAGGTTTCGACCTCCAGCGCGCTGGTCGAGGGGGTCTATCAGGGCGCGGTGCGCGTAGGCAAGTTGCGCGAGCATGGCAACCTAGGCCTGGGCACGTTCGACCATCTGGACGGTGAGATGGTGGTGGTTGACGGGGAGTTCTACCAGGTGCGCGCCGACGGCACGGTGAGCCGCGCCGCCGACGACATGCTTAGTCCGTTTGCCGTGGTGACCGATTTCGCCCCCGACCATGAGGCCGCGCTGGCCCGCTGCGCCAGCCTGACCGAATTGACGGCGGCTTTCGATAGTTTGCGCGATTCGCCCAACTTCTTTTTTGCCTTGCGCGCCGACGGCCGCTTCGAGCGCGTGCACACGCGCGCGATGTGTCGCAGCGAAGAGGGCGTGCCGCTGGCCGAAGCGGCGGCCCATCAGCCGGAATTCGAATTCGGTCCGGTGGAAGGAACGCTGGTCGGTTTTTGGGCCCCGCAATACACCAAAACGCTCAACGTTCCCGGCTATCATCTGCATTTTGTTGATCGCGAGCGCGGCCGCGGCGGCCATCTGTTGGAATGCTCGAGCGGCGCCTTGGAGCTGAAGTGCCAACGGGTGACGGGCCTGACCGTCGCGCTGCCCGAGACCGCAGACTTCATCAAGGCGGATTTCAGCCGCGACCCCAGCGCGGCCCTGGCCTACGCCGAACAGGAGCATCGCAAATGAACCTTGCGGTACCATCCCAGCCCGGAGCCCGTTTGCTGGTGGCAATTTGGCAGCTCAGGGGGTCGAATATGTGTTCGGCATCCTGGGGGCCAAAGTCGACCGAGTCTTCGATGAGTTATACGACGCCACGACCAAGTAGATGGTTTGCCGCCACGAACAGAATGCCGCCTTTAGTGCGGGCGGGATTGGCAGGCTCACGGGGCGTGTCGTGGTCGCACTCGTCACCTCGGGGCCCGGTTGCAGCAACCTGGTAACCGGGTTGGTCAACGTCGAAGGCCAGCCGATGGTCGCGCTGGGTGGTGCGGTGCCGGGTTCCGCGCGCCTCAAGCAAACCCATCAAACGCTGGACACCGTTGCGCTGATGCGGCCGGTGACCAAGTTCGCGGCCGAATCGAGTCGCCCCGGCGCAGCTTTTCTCTCCCTGCCCGTTGACGTTGAACGAGGCGAGCAGTGCCGCCCTGCTTGCTCCCGGCCTTGGTTCCCGCACTGGGCCCGGGACACGCGGCGCTGATCGCCCAGGCCGCGCGTTCTTAGCGCCGAAGGCGGCGCCATAGCCAACCAAATCGATCGGGCTGAAGGCGACCTCGCCATCGCTTCCTTATTTGTGGACTTGTCGAATGCACCGCACCATGCGCTAGGCCGGGGATTTGGCCGGACCGGTGAGCATCGGCGTGCCGGTGAATTACCGCGACAACCATCGCCAAGGAAAGCCCCCATTGCGGCATCTTCCACTAACCGGGTGAAAGCCTTCAGGCCTTGCGCCAAGCGGGCGCACGTTGGCTTAAGCTGAGCCTGACCGATACGGGTTTAAGCCCTGGCAGCAATCGGGCGAGCGGATGGAAAATCGCCTTGCGAGCATAAGACACCTGCGATAGACATATAGCACGATGCGCGTCAAACCACGCTTCCTGCTCGGGGGCGGCCTGATTGTAGCCGCGATCGGTTATTTGATCGTGGTGGGCATTCGCAGCACTTCCGAATATTATTTGACCGTGCCAGAGGCCCAGGCCCGCCAAGCCCAGCTCATGGGACAGGCGGTACGGGTCGCGGGGCGGGTGCAAGCCGGCACCATTAGTTGGGATCCCGTGAGCTTGACCCTGCGCTTCGCGATGGGCCCGATTCCCGCCAACGACGACGGTACGGCCAGCGCTGCGGGCGCGATAAAGGCGGTTAGCGTCCACGCCCCGCTGCTCTTTGCCGTGGTCTGTCGCGGCGAGCCCAAGCCTGACATGTTTGCGCCAGGGCGTGACGTTATCGTCGAGGGGCATTTGACCGGCCCTGGCGCGATCGATGCGGAACAAGTGCTGACCAGTTGCCCTTCCAAATACACTCCCAAGAAGCCGAGCTGAGGCGGGCCCAAGGCGATGGCATTTTTAGGTAAACTGGCGCTGGGTCTCGCGCTGCTCCTAGCGCTGTATTCAATCTGGGCAAATTGGCTGGGAATGCGCCGCAATCGCGCCGAGTTGCTGGCCAGCGCAAGACACGCGCTGTGGGCGATGGCCGCGATGGTAGCGCTGGCGGCGGGAACGCTGTGGGCTGCGCTGCTACAAAGCGACTTCAGCTTGGAGTACGTGGCTAGCTATACCAGCACGACCCTGCCCACGGTTTACAAAGTGACGGCGTTGTGGGGCGGCCAGCAGGGCTCACTGCTGTTCTGGACCCTGTTGCTATCGCTGTTTACCGCGCTGGTGGCCTTCCAAAATCGCGCGCGCAACAGCGAGATCGCGCCCTGGGTGCTGATCGTGATGGCGGGCGTGGCGGTGTTTTTCCTAGGGATGCTCAATTTTATCACCCGCCCCTTCGATCCGCTGATTCCGGCCGCCGCGCAAGGACGCGATCTCAATCCGCTGCTGCAAAACTACTGGATGGCGATCCATCCGCCTTCGCTCTACACCGGTTATGTCAGCGCCACGGTCCCCTTCGCTTTTGCCTGCGCCGCGCTGATCACCCGCCGCTTGGATGACAATTGGATCCGCAGTACCCGGCGTTGGGCGATTTTCTCCTGGTTCTTCCTCACTTTGGGCAACATGTTCGGAGCGCGGTGGGCTTACGAAGTCTTGGGCTGGGGCGGCTATTGGGCCTGGGATCCGGTAGAGAACGCAGCCTTCATGCCTTGGCTTGTGATGACCGCCTACCTGCACTCGGTGATGGTGCAGGAGCGCAAGGACATGCTCAAGGTGTGGAACCTGGTGCTGATCGGAATGGCCTTTGCGCTGACCCTCTTCGGCACCTTCATTACCCGCAGTGGGGTCATCTCATCGGTCCATTCCTTTACCCAGTCCGGGTTGGGCCCCTATTTTCTGGGTTTCCTGTTAGTTGTTGTAGTCAGTTACACCGCGTTACTGGTGAGCCGCCTGCCCGCCCTGCGCAGCCCCGCGGAAATCGAGTCCTTCCTGTCGCGAGAGGCGGCTTTCCTGTTCAACAATTTGGTCTTGGTCGGAATCGCCTTTGCGGTCTTCTGGGGCACCATTTTCCCGGTTCTGTCCGAGGCGGTGCGTGGGGTCAAGATCACCGTCGGACCGCCTTTCTTCAACAAGGTCAACGGGCCGTTGGCGCTAGCCCTGATTTTTCTCATGGGGGTAGGGCCGCTAATCGCTTGGCGACGCGCCAGCCGTAAGAACCTGGTGCAGAGCTTCACTGCGCCAATGGTCTTCGGGCTTGGCATAGGTTTGCTAAGCTTGGCGTTGGGAATTCACATCTGGTATGTGCTGGTGGCCTTTTCGCTGGCCGCTTTTGCTTTGGCCACCGTGGTAATGGAATTCCAGCGTGGAGTCGGTGCCCGCGGCCGAATGGTCCACGAACCGCCGCCGCGCGCCTTGGCCAATCTGATTGCCAAAAACAATCGCCGTTACGGTGGCTATATCGTTCACGTTGGCGTGGCTTTGGCCTTCGTGGGGATCGTCGGTTCGTCGTTCTTTAAGACCGAAGTCAAGCGCAGTGTCAATCAGGGCCAGAGTTTCGCGGTTGGTCCCTATCAGCTGACCTACCAGGGGCTGTCATCCTTTGAAAACGCTCACATGGAACGGCTTACCGCCAATTTGGCGCTAAGCCGTAACGGGCGAGCGTTGGCAACCCTGACTCCAGCCAAGTTGTTCTACAAGCGCGAGCAGCAACCGGCTACGCAGGTGGCGATTCGCCCCACCCTGGCCGCCGACCTGTATGTGGTGCTGGCCGGAGTGGATGACAAAAGCTCGATGGCGACCTTTGAGGTCTTTCTTACGCCGCTGGTGAGTTGGCTGTGGCTGGGCGGTCTGATGATGGCCTTGGGTACGGTGGTTGCGATGTGGCCCAACTTGCGCGAGCGTGAGGCGATTGCCGCGGCGCTCAGCCATGCCCACGGCGTGCAGTCCGCCGCGGAGCTGGTT
>DATGLK010000016.1 GCA_035294265.1 Candidatus Binataceae bacterium | reverse complement strand
CGCGCGCGGCGGCCGAACATCCCCGGATGGGCATAGAAGGGGACCTCGCGACCACCGTTGCCAGCCCTAATCAGTTCCAGCGCCTTGAGCATTCCGCCCGCGTGATCCCAATGGCCGTGGCTGAGCACGACGCTTTCTACTTGCCCGAGATCCACGCCCAGGCGGCGTGAATTGCGTTCGAAGGCGTATTCCTCGGGGCCGGAGTCGAACAGCACGGTATGGCGCTCTCGTCCCCGCGAGGCGACAATCAAGCAGGACAAACCGTGGCATGCGCAGCACAGGCAATCACCGGTCAATTCTGTCATCCCGTGCCGTTCCAGATACGCGAGCTCCGTTTCCACGAAGGCGGGCGCGGTGGACAGGTTATCGGTTACGTTATCGACCAGAACCTGAATTTCGAGCTTGTCCACCGGTGTTAGAATGTCCATTGCCAACCTCCTGCGGTCGCTTCCTTATATCATGTGGTGTGTCTTCGACACTCGATCGGGCGCTTAAGTCGCGTCCATTTGCAAGTGCCCAAAGGCTTGGCACAATATTTTTTGCCGCATGTCAAGGCTTACGAGGCAGCAGCCTGAGCCAGTGGAAACGCTACAGCAGCTTTTAGTAGTTGAGGATGAAGCCAAGCTGGCGGCCAACCTGAAACGGGGGCTGGAGGAGGCCGGCTACGGTGTTGTGGTCGCGACGGATGCGCAGGCGGCTCGCCGCGCTTTGGGCGAGGGTAAATTCGATTTGATGACCCTCGACCTGCGCTTGCCGGGTGAAGACGGGCTGGAGTTCCTACACGCACTGCGGGCCGCCGGCTCGGCCCTGCCGGTGCTGGTTCTGACCGCGCGCGGCTCGACTGAGGAGCGGGTGAGCGGGTTGGATGGCGGCGCCGACGATTACCTCATCAAGCCCTTCGCCTTTAGCGAATTGCTGGCTCGCGTGCGCGCCCTGTTGCGCCGCCCGGTTTCTGCCACGCGCACTTTGATCGAGGTTGGGGAGCTGCGCTTGGACAGCGCGCGTCGGCAAGCCTGGCGCCAGCGACGTGAACTCAATTTATCGCCCAAGGAGCTAATGCTCCTTGAATATCTGATGCGTCGGGCGGGTGTAGCGGTCAGCCGCGACACCCTGGGAGAAGCGCTGTGGGGGACGGCATACAAGCCTCTGTCCAATCTGATCGAGGTATTTATCAACCGGGTGCGTCAGAAAATCGATCAGGTGGGCCAGCCCTCCATGATCGTCACGGTGCGCGGGCGCGGTTACCTGCTGCGGGTAGAAGTGCCCGAGCCTTTGCGCGGCGGCGGGCTGCTGGTGTGAGCCTGCGCCTGCGCCTGACCCTGTACTGGGCAATCGTCACCGCAGCGATCCTGTTGGGGGCCGGGTCACTCATTCTGGGTTATTTCTCGCGTGAGATGTGGGGCACGTTGGATCGGGCGCTGCTGGAGGAGGCCGATACCGCCGCTCACGCCTTGTCCCAAGCCTCGCCCCGCGAAGCCCAGGCCATCCTCAATGGCTTGAGCGTCGAGACCGATCTCGGGCCCGGCCGCCGCGTTCGTCTAAGCGCTCCCAGGCGGGTGTGGTTCGATCGAGGCGCGGCGGCGACGCGCCCGCCCGCGGGCTGGCCCCTAGTGCCCACGGGCGTGATCGCAAGCGGCGTTGATGGCCGCTCCCGCTTCGCCGTGGTGCCGCTGCAGTTTCAAGCTCAGCCGGCCTGGCTGCAAGACGGGATCGACGCGGCGCCGGTGGCGGCCACGGTGGCCCGCTTGCGCCGCACTTTGCTGCTGGTGTTGCCGCTTATCCTCGGCTTATGCGTGGCGGGTGGCTACTGGCTATCCGCACGAGCGCTGGCGCCTATCCGGGGGCTGGCCGCGGCCTTGGTGCGCATCGGCCCCAACGATCTGCGAGAGCGGCTGCCTCAGCCGGCCACTAAGGACGAGCTGCGTCGTCTGGTGGACTCGATCAACCAGCTGCTTACGCGCCTGGAGCGGGCTTCCGCCGCGCAGCGACGCTTTATTTCAGAAGCGGCCCACGAATTGCGAACACCCCTGACCGTCGCTCGCAGCGGGCTTGAAGTATCACTGCGCCGCCCGCGCAGCGTGCAGGAAAGCCGCCTGGCGATGGAGGAAGCGCTGGCGGAAGTGGAAAAACTCTGCGCCACGGCCGAGGATCTTTTGGCGCTGGCGCGCCTGGATGCGGCTTACACTGCCACCTCCGACATCCTGGATATGGCTGCCCTGGTGGTTGCGGTTGCCTATCGCGCGCAGCCGCTAGCTGCCGCTCGCCGCCAACGGATCAGCGTATGCACCGACGGTGAATTGCCGGTGCGCGGCAGCCGCCGCGATTTGGAGCGCGTGATGCTAAACCTGCTTGATAACGCGATCAAGTTCACCCCCGAGCGGGGCGCGATCGAGTTGGTGACCAGTCGCGAAGGGCAGTTTGCCCGGCTGGCGGTATGTGACAACGGACCAGGCTTGATGACGGGTGAAGCCGAGCGCATCTTCGATCCCTTCTTCACCAGCCCCAATACCAAGGCGGCCGGCAGCGGTTTGGGCTTGGCGCTGTGCCGCGAAATCGTCTCGCTGCATCATGGTACTGTTGTCGCCCGCCAGCGCGCCGAGGGCGGGTGCGAGGTCGAGGTGCGGCTGCCGCTGAGCGGCTCGAACATAAATATTTGTTAATTAGGTTTAGGTTCGCACCCCTGCTACTTCTTATCCCATGGCTGGCAACCTTGGGATGGGTCTTTTCAAGTTTGGTCAACCACGGCTGGCAGCGGGCAGGAGAACGGCTCAGGGCCTGCGCGTTTCGACTCTGATGCTAGCCGGCCTGCTGCTGGGAGCCTCGAGCGCAGGTGCGCAGAACCTGACTCTGAACGAGGTGATCGAGCGGGCGCTGAAGTTTACGCCGGCGATGGAATCGGCGAGCGCGCAACAGCAACTGGGCGCCGCGAATGTCGACGTAGCGCGTGCTCCGCTGCTGCCCAACCTGGAATACGACACCGAGTATTATCAGGCGCCTGGCTACAGTCCGATTATTACCAATAGCGGCCAATCGGACACCATGTTGGTGCTGACTTATACCGCCTTTGACGGTGGGCAGCGGCTGGCGCGCTACCGAGCCGCGCGCTATGCCAGCCAGGCCGCTGCGATGGGAATGGCGGCGGCGCGCGCACAGGTGGTGTTCGATGCTAGTTTGGCCTATTACAATCTGCTGCAAACCAGCCAAATTGAAACCGAGCTCAAGGCCAGTCTGCACCGGCTGGATCAGTACGTTACTATCGTCATCGCGCTGCAGCGCAACGGACGGGCGATCGTAAGCGATGTGTTGAAAATCCAAAATGCGCGCAACGCCGCCGAGCTCTCCCTGGTCGGCGCGCGCGCGGCGCGCCAGCGCGCCTCGGTAGTACTGGGCGCGTTGATGGGCGATTTCGATCAGACCGATATCGGAATTGCCGATATCACCGCGCCGCCCCCACCTCCGGGCGACGACATCGAGCGCAATCCGCTTCTGGTGGCGGCTCAGCGCCGAGTCAACGCAGCGCAGCAGGAAGTTACGGCGGCGCGTGCCGAAGCCTATCCGACCTTCAGCCTGGCTCTCACCAGCGGCTTTCTCGGAGTCAACCCGCCGCATACGGTGGCTCACAACCTGGGGGCTTCCTACGACGGCCTGGTGACGGTGCCGATCTTTGAAGGCGGCCTGATCCGCGCGCACGTCAATCAGGCCAAGGCGCGCCGGATGGCGGCGCTAGCCCAGCAACATCAGATCGAGATCGATCTTAAGCAGCGCTTGGCCGATGCGCGTCTGCGCTACCAGCAGGCGAGCGAGGAGCTAGCGATGCTGGCCCATGCGCTACCCACTGCGACCAACGCCTTCGCGTTGTATTGGACCCGTTTTCTGGGTGGCGGCAACACCACCTTGCTGGAAGTGCTGGATGCCTACAATCAGGCGGAACAGATGAAGCTCAGCCGCATCCAGCAAGTGTTCGCGCAACGGTTGGCCAGCATCGAGGGCCAACTGATCGTGGCCCAGCCGTGAGCGACTCTCGGCCACGGAGGTGCTCGCGCTGGTGTGCGCCGGCGCTCGGTGCGCTGGCGATCGCGGTGTTGGGGTGCGCTCGCTCGGAGGACTCTAGCACGGCTGGTAATGTGGCCTCGGTGCCCGTGATGGCGGTATCGGCGGCGCGGGTTACGCGGGCGCCGATCCAGCAGAGCACGCGGCTGCTGGGACTGACCCAGGCCTTGCGACATGTTACCCTGCGCGCACCGTGCGCAGGGATGGTCCAGGGGCTAGAACTGCAAAGTGGCGACCGGGTGCGGCGGGGGCAAATCGTGGCCCAGGTGATCAATCAGGAAGATCTAGCGGCCCAAGCAGGCCTGGGCGTGGCGCGCAAGCTGGATCCGGCCTCGGCCGCGCAACTGGCGCGCACGATCAAACGCTTTGCCTCCGATGCGGGCGTGCCAGTGGTGGTTCCGCAAGCGGCGGTGGTGGCCAAGCGCCTGGTCAGCAATGGTCAGATCGTTGCCTACCTCGATCCGCTGGTTGATCTGATTGATCCTTCCAGCATCTACGTCCAGGCCACCGTGCCGATCGATCAGGCCCGTCGCCTGAAACCAGGGATGATGGCGGAAATCAGCTCGCCGCTCGCGCCGGGAGAGGTATTTCCCGCCCGCTTGCAGGCCTTGGCTCCCAGTTTCGACCTCAATCCTGCCACTGCCTCCGCCCGGCTCGCCTTTTTGCGCTCGCCCCCGCTGGCGGTGGCTGGAATCGCGGTGGAGGTCACTATAGTAACCGAGACCGTTTCACAGGCGGTGGTTATACCCAAGGCGGCACTGTTCGAGAGCGCGGGCACGCGTAGTTACTACGTGTTCGTTGATCAAAATCAGATCGCGCGCCGCACAACTATCGTGCCGGGGGTTCGCCAGGATGATTTGGTCGAGGTGCGCAGCGGCCTGCGTCCGGGTCAAATCGTCATTACCTCGGGTGGTTATGCGCTCTCCGACGGCCTCAAGGTGCGCGCCACCATCGAGCCTGACAATGGCGCCGCCAGCAAGCTAATGGCGCCTGCGGCGCAGACGGGTGCGCGCAGACCGGTGGCAAAACCCGGCGACCAGTGATGTTTTGCACAACCGACAGGTAAAAGATCGGTCATTACCGGGCCAGGTTGGCGATTAGCATGAAGCATGATTACTCATTGCTCGCGTTGCTGGCTGTGTTTGCCACTAGCATCCTGGGCGTGCTGCTCGCCCTGGGCATTCCCAATTCGGTCTTTCCCGAGATCACTTTCAACCGCGCGGTGATCATCGCCAACAGTGGTGACCTGCCGGCTGCTCAAATGCTGGTAGCGGTCACGCGCCCGCTAGAGCAGGCCTCTTATGGAGTAATCGGAACGCAGCTCGTACGTTCCTCCACGACTCGCGGGTCGACCGAGATCGACGTCAATTTCAGCGAGGGCAGCGATGCCAACACCGATTACCAATTGCTCAATGCGGCGTTGGGTCAGGTGCGCAGTCAGCTGCCGCCCGAAACAACTATTGACACCCGCCTGCTCACCAGCAGCACCTATGAGATTCTCGACGTCAGCATTAGCTCGCCGGTGCGCAGCTTGGCTGAGCTGACCGATATCGCCTTCTATGAGATGGTGCCCAGCTTCCATCGCATTCCAGGGGTCTACCTGGTCCAGATGGGAGGGGACAAGTACAGGGAATTTGTCGTCCATCTCAATCCGGCCAAGCTTTTGGCCTATAACCTGACGCCACAAGCAGTAGTCGCGGGGTTGGCGCAAGCCAACGTGATCGCCTCGGCCGGGCGGGTCAATGATACCCATCGGCTGTTGCTCACGGTGATCAGCAGCAACCTGCGCGGCACGGAAGATCTGGAAGGCGTAGCAGTGGCCAACAGCGGCGGTCGTCCGATTCGGGTCAGCGATCTGGCCACGGTCGAAGTGGGAATTCGCGAGGACTACGTGCGCTGTGAATCGGAGGACGGCCCGGCGGTCCTGATCGGGGTGTCGCGCCAACCCAGCGGCAACACAGTCGCGATTTCGCGCGAGGCCCACGCACTGGTCAACGAATTCCGCCGCCGCTATCCCGACGTGCGCTTTTCCTTCAATTACGATCAGGCTCAACTGGTCAACGAATCTTTCGGCAGCGTGCGTGACGCCATCGTGATCGGTCTGGTGCTGGCGGTCGCAGTCGTGCTGCTGTTCACGATGAGCCCACTGAGCGCCCTGGTTTCCGCGATCGTCGTGCCGTGCACCATCGCCACCACCTTCTGCGTGCTCAAGGCGACCTCGATGAGCTTCAACATGATGACGCTGGGCGGGCTGGCGGCCGGTATTGGGCTGTTCATCGATGACGCTATCGTGATGATCGAGGCGATCCATCGCTCGCTGGCTCACAGCCGCGAGATCGGCGAAGCGGTGCGCGGGGCACTGAGCGAACTGACGCGCCCCCTAATAGCCTCGACCCTGACCGTGATTGTGGTCTTTTTACCGCTGGCGTTCATTTCGGGCGTGACGGGGCTGTTCTTTCGCGCCTTGGCCATCACGCTGGGCGCCGGGCTGCTGATCTCTTTAGCCATCGCGTTGGCCTTTACTCCCGCTTTGGAGCGCAAGGTCGGCCGTTGGCGGCGACGCAGCCGCCCTCCCGGGCGGCTGTTCCATGGCGCGCTGTTTTTGTACGACCGGATGCTGTGGCCGTTTCTGCGCTTTCCCGCCCTTGCGGTGCTGGCGGTTGTGCTCTCGTTGGGCGCGGCGGGCTGGCTGGCCAGTAATATAGGCACCGACTATCTGCCGGCGATGGATGAGGGCGCATTTGTCCTGGACTACATCACGCCGCCCCAGAGTACCCTGCACGAAACCGATCATTTGCTGCATATGATCCAGGCGGTCTTGAAAAACACGCCCGAGGTGGTCGCCTTCGCTCGTCGCACTGGTACGCAACGCGGTTTCCAGCTCACCGAATCCAACACCGGGGACATCACGGTGCGGCTCAAAGCCAATCGTCAACGTGGGATCAACGCGGTGATGGAGGCGGTGCGCGAGCGCGTGCTGGCCAGCGTGCCTGGCGTGCAGGTCGATTTTTCGCAGGTGCTACAGGATCTGATTGGCGATCTGTCCGGGACCCCGCAACCGATCGAGGTCAAGGTCTTCGGTTCCGATCAAAGTGCCATTCAAAGCACCGCCAACACTATCGCTGCGAGGCTGCAACAAACGCCGGGTCTGGTCGACGTTTACAACGGCGTGGTGCTGAGCAGTCCCGAGGAAGAGCTGGTCGTCGATCACGCCCAGGCCCTGCGCTACGGGCTGTCGGCGCAGGATATTCAAACTGCCTTGCACGCCGTGGTCGAAGGCACGGTGGCCACCCAGTTGCGCGTGGGTGATCGCTTGATCGACGTGCGCGTGCGCTATCCTTCGGATTATCACAACAATCTCGATCTGCTCTCCCAAGTTCTGCTCAAAACTCCGGGCCCCGGTAATATTCCGCTCTCGATGGTGACGAGAATGCGCTACCTGGGTGAGAGCACCGAGTTGGATCGCGAGCGACTGCGCCCGGTGGTTCACGTTACCGCCCGGATCAGCGGCACTAATCTGGGAGTTGCGATGGCCAGGGTAAAGGCGCGGCTGGCCAATCTCGCGCTGCCGCCAGGTGTGACGCTGGAATACGGCGGTTTGTACGCCGAACAGCAGCAGGCCTTTGGACAGTTGGCCTTGGTGATGGTGGTCGGAACTGTGCTGATGTTTCTGGTGGTGGTGTGGGAATTCGGCCGCCTGACTCCCGCGCTGGCGATCGTGCTGGGCGCGCTCTCCTGTTTGGCTGGCAGCCTGATTGCGCTGGAGTTGACCGGCATCACCTTAAACATTTCCTCTTTCATGGGACTAATCATGGTCGCCGGCATCACCGCCAAAAACGGCATCCTGCTGCTCGACCACGCCGAGCATGAAATCACCGACGGCAAGACGCCGCGGGCCGCGCTGACCAGTGCGGCCGAAATCCGCCTGCGTCCTATCATGATGACTACTCTGGCCACTGCCGCGGGTTTGCTGCCATTGGCGATGGGTTTTGGTGCGGGCGCCAAGATTCAGCAGCCGCTGGCGATTGCGGTGATCGGCGGACTGGCTTTCGCGATGGTGCTTTCGACCGCTCTGGCGGGTGGCCTGTATCTCATCGGTACGCCCCGTCCGACGCGCGCTTGAGTCTGGATTGCGGAACGTGTGCGGGCAGGAATAGGGTCGGGGACGGAGAGGACTTTTAATGGCAGCTTCCGATTGGAAAATTAACGGGGTCAAGGTTATCCCTGCCGGCACGCTGGACCCTGATACCGCGCAAACGCCTGGGATGAGCCGGGCGGCGGCGATCAATTATGCGCGCGTGGGAGCGCAAAAACTGTGGGCTGGTACCGTCAACATCGCGCCCGACGCCAAAACCGGAGCCCATCATCATGGCGCTTTGGAAAGCGTAATCTATGTGATCCGGGGCCGCGCCCGGATGCGTTGGGGTGAGCGGCTGGAATTCATGGCCGAAGCGGGGCCTGGCGATTTCATCTTCGTTCCGCCCTATGTCCCTCATCAGGAGATCAACGCCAGCGCCCAGCAGGCACTGGAATGCGTGGTTGTGCGCAGCGACAACGAAGCGGTAGTAGTTAACCTGGATATCGAGCCGGTCGAGCAGCCGCAGCAGGTGCCGTGGATCGATCCCATCCATAAACCGCGTTGAGCAAAGCCACGCGGCGGCGAATGAAAGCCGGCCCGGCGTGGGCGAGTGGAGGCGGGTTGCCTTGGACTGTCCGCTCGGTCATTTTACAAAGCTGCTCTGGAAGCGCTTTTCAACCTTGGGCGCAGCCTCGGCGCGGGAGACGAGATGGATTTTGGCTATTTCACCCTCAGTGACAATCATTACGACCATAATACCCGCTCCGCCGATACGTTTGTCGCCGACATTCTAGACGAAGCGATTTACGCCGAGCAGGTTGGGATGCATTCGGCCTGGATCGGCGAGCATCATTTCAGCACCTTGGGCGTGCTTTCCTGCCCCGAATTGGTGCTGGCCAACGTAGCCGCACGTACTTGCCGAATCCGTTTGGCTCCGGCTGTGACAGTGTTGCCGCTCCATCATCCCATCCAGGTGGCTGAGCAATGGGCCACGTTGGACCTGCTAAGTAATGGCCGGGTCGATTTCGCCGCTGGCCGCGGCTACGACCAACGGGAATATCTCCCGTTGAAGGTTTCATTCGAAGACAACCAGGTGCTCTTCGAGGAGGGATTGGAGATAGTACGCCGTTTGTGGTCGGGGCCACGCCCGATCTCTTATCGCGGTCGCTACTATCAGTTCGAGAATGTCGCCGTTACGCCCCAGCCCGTTCAGCGCCCTATCCCAACGTACGTCGCTTCGTTTTCCAAACCATCAATCGAATTGGCGGCCCGGCTGGGATGCGGACTAATCGTCGCTCCTTTCGCTGCCGCGATGAGTTACGGCGGCCTGCGCCAGGTCGCTCAGCTTTATCACGAGACCTGCGCCCGTCACGGCACCACGCCCGGGCGCCTGATGTGCAGCTACTTCACCCATTTTGCCGATACGCCGGCGCAGGAGCAGGCGGCCCGTGCCCGCCAGATCCGCTATTACAAGGAATGCGTGATTCCGGCCTTCCCCGGCGATCCAAAGACCGCGCCACCCAGTTATCGTTACTTTATCGAGATGGTCGAGCGGTTGCGCCAGGTTAAGCCCGAGGATCTGACCGAGAACTCGGTGCTGCTAGGGTCGCCGGTGGCGATGATCGACACCCTCAAGAAAGTAGAAGAGGCGGGTTTCGACGAGGTGATTTTATATTTCAACGTCGGCCTCAAGGACCACGCCCAGGTCAAGGATGAGATGGCGCGCTTCATGGCGGAGGTGGCTACCAGCCTCACCTGACGCCGCTTCTACTGCGGCGCCTGCTTTATCAACACGGCTTTCGGCCAGCCCGCGCAGCTTGCGTTCTGGCCGCGCTGATGGCACAACCAGGGCGGCCTGGAGTGAGCGGGTAAATCGAGCGTTTTTAGAGGCGGGCTTGAAAGAGTACCAGCCAGGTGCCTGGAGTGTGATGTCGGGATTGCTGGTCACCCAGATCCTGGTTTCCAGCCCCTATCTCACGCTGACTGCTGTCTTCATGACCCCCTTTATTCGGACCTTTGGCTGGAGCCATGCGGCGGTTGGCGAATTGGCTTTTGCCGCGGCCTTGGTGGGCGGTTTCGTAGCTCCAGCAGCGGGCTGGTTGCTGGATCGGGTCGATGCGCGCTGGACCATGGCGGCTGGGATCTCGCTGATGGCGCTGCTGTATTGCTTCGCCGCTCGCTGCTCGTCCTTTGGCGCGATGGCGCTGGTATGGGCGCTGCTGGGGGTCGGCAGCCAGCTCGCGATAATTCCAATCATGGTGGTTTCGATCAACTGGTTCGGTGGCCGGCGCGGCTTTGCCGGCGGCGTGATCATGTTTGGGCGAGGCCTGGGAATGGCACTCTCACCTCTCGTTTTGACCACTCTGATTATCCATTATGGATGGCGCAGCGCGATCGGCTGGATGACCGCTCCAGCCCTGCTCGTTGCGCTACCTTACGTGCTGTGGGTGATGCGAACGCGGCCGGCGGCGACCCAAGCCCGCGGCACCGCCGCGGAAGTCGCCACGCTGCCCGGGCTGGAGCTGAAGGCGGCCTTGAGCAGCACGCCATTTCTGCTGGTTTTGGCCGCCGAATTCCTCTTCACCAGCGGATTTTCCGCTTCGCTGACCCACTCCATTACCTACATGATTGGCCTGGGCTTCAGACCCCAGCGTGCCGCCCTGATCTATAGCGCGCAAACCATGGGGACTGCTTTGTGCACGGTACCACTGGGCTTGCTTGCCGACCGGGTCGGGACCCGTCGTGTTCTGGCGCTGGCCTTGATGGCGGTTGCGATCGGCAATGGTGCTCTCGCGGGCTTCAGCAACCTATACCTGCAACCTTTCATGATTCCGTTGTACATCGTGGGTTGGGGCGTCCCGTGCGGCACCATCTTCGCGCTGTTACCGGTGCTGCTAGCGGAATCGATCGGCTTGCGCCGGCTGGGAACGGCGGTCGGCGTGATGGGTTTTACCACCGCCATTGGCATGGCGACGGGGCCGATCTGGGCGGGCCGCATTTTCGATCTCAACGGCAGCTATGTACCGGCCTTGCTCATCGCCAGCGGCGCGATCCTCCTCGGAGCTGGGTTCGTACAAAACGTGCGGCCTGCACCTGGGCACGACCAGCTTCCACTGCCTCGAGTGCAAGCTGTCTCGGCCACGGCTTGACCACCGTTCCCGCTCCGGCTTCCGCGACGATCTAGAGCCGCGCATCCTGTTACAGCGGGCGGTAAGTGCTGCGCTGGGTTGGCTTATTCGCCGATTATCTTGATCAAAACGCGCTTGGGACGGCGGCCGTCGAACTCGCCGTAGAAAATCTGCTCCCAGGGGCCGAAGTCCAGCTTGCCCGCGGTGATTGCCACCATCACTTCCCGGCCCATCACCTGGCGCTTGTGGTGGGCATCGCCATTGTCCTCGCCCGAGCGATTGTGATGGTAGCGAGTCGAACTGGGATCGAAGGGTGCCAGCTCTTCAAGCCAGCGCTTATAGTCCTCCAGCAGGCCGGGTTCGTCGTCGTTGATAAAGACTGACGCGGTGATGTGCATCGCGTTAACCAGGCATAGCCCTTCGTGCACCCCGGAGTTTGCGACCGCATTTTCGACTTGGCGCGTGATGTTGACGAACTCCATCCGCGCCGGCACGTTCATCGTAAGATAACTGGTATGAGATTTCATTGCCTTCGCTCCGTAACCGCCCTCCTGTACGCCATCAAAATTGTTATGCAAAGCCCGATCCGTCAGTCCTTTTTTGGGTATTTTATTAAATTGCTAGTCCGAGTGGTAAAATATAAATCCAGGTTAAGAAGCTTAGGTCGATCGCATGGAGGGGCAGGCTCGAAAAGAAATGCGGCGGAAGCATTAGACTCAGCACCGCGCGTCGCCAGCATATTCAAGGGCGTAGACAAATTTGCCATCCGACCGCCCCATTTCAACTAAGCAAAATTGACTATCTTTGCGCAAAAATAATCGGACTCGAGAATTACGCGCCGGGGCAACATGCGGTGCCCTGCACGCACGCTTTCTGGCATGAAAAAGTCGACGCAATAGAGCAGCGTAAAGCCTTGCACAATGGGTAAGGCTTGGTCTATGGGTTGCTCTGGCAAAGGGGAAACCTTAGTCCGGAGAAGTTCGGCGCACGCTCTTTCAGCATTATTGCCGCCGTATAAAAGATGGCGTTGTTTCGAAATCTTTTTCTTCAGACCCGTGGAAGATGACCGATAACGGGCCGGTTTGCGGAGACCCGTTTCCACGGCCTACTGAATAAAAAGTGATTTTGGAAAATTCTGCTTATCCGGCGGCTTTTTGTGGATCGCCGGCGGGGCCAGGATAATCACGAGGGCCAGATGCGAAAGCCAAAAGCGCCGACACGCGGCGGTTCGGAAGCTCGATCACTGGATCGCCGAACGTTCATAAAGGGTGCGGCGGTGGCGGTCACCGCGGCTGCCGTGACAAGCCGTATCGCGCCTGGGGCCGCCGCTCAGGCCAGCCCTCCCGACACCGCTGACTTGGTCGGCACCTCCACCCAGCGCGCGGCACGCGCCGCCGTCAACCGCAGTAAGCTGCTCGCGGCCCCTGCGCCACCGCTGAGCGCAATGGTTATCCCCCATCCTGGTTCGGATTTCATGGTGGACGTCATCAAGAGCTTGAACATCGATTACCTTGCGGCCAATCCCGGTTCGAGCTTTCGCAGCCTGCAGGAATCTTTAATCAACTACGGTGGCAACTCGAAACCCGAGTTTATAACCTGCAACCATGAAGAAATTTCAGTAGCTTTTGCCCACGGTTACTACAAAGCGGCGGGCAAACCAATCGCGATTCTGGCGCATAGTACGGTGGGGCTGCAGCATGCCGCGATGGCGGTTTACAACGCCTGGAGCGACCGAGTTCCGGTTATCATGATGGCGGGTAACCTGGTCGACGCCGCTTACCGGCGGCCGGGCGTGGAATGGTTTCATTCCGCCCAGGATCCGGCCGCCATGCTGCGCGATTTCACCAAATGGGACGACCAGCCCGCCTCGCTTCAACATTTCGCCGAGTCGCTGGTACGGGCTTACGAGTTTTCGATGACCCCACCGATGGGGCCCAGTCTGATTGTCGCCGATGCCAAGCTGCAGGAAAGTCCGGTCGATCCGGCGGGACTGCTTGGGATACCCAAAGTCGGTCCCATCTTTTTTCCCCAGGGCGACGAAGGCAGCTTACGTGAGGCGGCTGCGATGTTAGCCGCGGCTCGCCACCCGGTGATCCTGGCGGATCGCGCGGCGCGCACCCAGCAAGGCATGCAACTGCTGGTTCAGCTGGCTGAATTGACCGCGATTCCGGTGGTCGATTTGGGCGGGCGAATGAATTTTCCCAATCGCCATTACGCCAACCTGTCGGGGATGAAACGCCGGCTGATCCGCGAGGCCGACGTGATTTTGGCGTTGGAGGTTTCCGACC
The DNA here is from genome assembly GCA_035294265.1 of Candidatus Binataceae bacterium. Lineage (NCBI taxonomy): Bacteria > Candidatus Binatota > Binatia (SeqCode) > Binatales (SeqCode) > Binataceae (SeqCode) > Binataceae bacterium (SeqCode). The sequence goes on along the minus strand of DATGLK010000016.1, from coordinate 37,774 downwards.
TGTGGGGCCAACTCAACACGGTTGGCGATCCGTATCACAACTACCGCCGGCTGGCGCCAACCGATGTCAAACTGATTCACATTAACATGGCAGCCGCCTATATGAAGTCCAACTACCAGGACTTCGAGCGCTATCAAGCGGTGGATCTCGATATTATCGGCGACGTCCAGACCAGCCTGCCGCCGCTTATCGAGTCCTGTCGGCGCGCCTTTCACAATAAGCAGGCGGTTGTCGCGCAACGCACCCAGGCCCTCAAGGCGATGGGCCAGAAAGCATTGCGCCAGACGTTGACAACGGCGACCTACGCCTGGAACGCAAGTCCTATCAGTACGGCTCGGCTGGCGGCCGAAACCTGGAACGTGATCAAAGACGAAAACTGGTGTTTGGCCGCCAACGGCCAAACCATCTGGCCGCACGCGCTGTGGAACTTCACCGAGTATCAGCAATATCTCGGCGGTCCAGGGGGGTATGGAGTCGGTTATGCGATTTCCGCTTCAGCCGGAGCCGCACTTGCCAACAAGGCCTCGGACCGCATCACCGTCAGCTTTCAACCCGACGGCGATCTGATGTACTCCCCCGGTGCGCTGTGGACTGCCGCGCACCATCGCCTGCCCCTGATGACCATCATGTTCAACAACCGCGCCTACCATCAGGAGATGATGCACCTACAGAACATGGCCTCGCTTCACGGCCGCAGCCCTGACCGCGCCTATATTGGCACGGCAATCACCGATCCCGATATCGATTTCGCCAAGCTGGCGTCGGGACTCGGGGTGTGGTCATCGGGGCCGGTCAGCGATCCGGCTCAACTCGGTCAAACCCTGCGCGCCGCGCTGAACATCGTCAAAGGCGGCCATCCCGCCCTGGTCGACGTCATCTGTCAGCCCCGTTAACAACTGGCGGTAAGGTTTCGATGAAAACGGCTATCGCGACCCTGGTACTTGGCTTGCTCGTGGCGGTCAACGGTCATGCCGCCGACACCGGTTCGGCGGCCCATGGCCAAATCCTGTTTAACACGCTGGGCTGCACTGCCTGTCATGGTGCCCAGGGCGAGGGGGGAAACGCCCGTCCTGGCGTACCGGCGCCCAAGCTGGCGGGGATCACGCTCGGCCTGTCGGATTTTATTCGTCAAATCAGGCGACCGCGCGGCGCGATGCCGGCCTTTCCTGCGGCATTCGCCAGCGATCGCGATTTATCCGACCTTTATGCCTATCTTACCTCGGTAGGCGGTAAACCAGCCGCTCTGCCTATGTCAGCGGCACCCCTTGCTCCTTCGGGGTCAGCCGCGCGGGGCAAGCTGCTATTCATCAAGGTGGGCTGCTACGAGTGTCACGACTACGCCGGCGAGGGTTCGGTCTTCACCGGTCCCAGCCTCAGCCCCAACCCGCTGCCCTACCCGGCTTTCGCCGCACAGGTCAGGTTACCTCGCCAATATATGCCTAAGTATCCAGTCAAGTATCTGAGCGAGCAGCAGCTCGCCGATATCTATGCCTACGTCCGGTCGCTGCCGCCGCCTCCGGCGCTCAAGAATTTACCGCTGCTGACCAACCGCTGACGGCAGCGGCTAAAGCCGCTGGCGCTCGCTCACCAACCTACTGTTGCAGCCCTCCAGGCAAAGTTTTTTGGGTCTGCTTCAGGACTTGCGCGCCTGCTTGACGATGCTTATTCGAAATTCAGTCGGCACGTGCTCGAGAAATCCTTCGGGTTTAGTTCAGGCGTTCGAAAGGCCTTGATCAAACCGGCCTCGGACCGCCTTTGCGCAAGGCCATCCCATCAGAGAAAGGAGGTTCTCGCAAATGGCTTTGTTGAGATTCGACACCAGCCCGGACTCGTTTGGGTCTTTAGTGAGCCTACAGCAAGAGCTCGAGCGATTCATGCGAAATCCGGCGTTCGCGATGGGGCCATCGGGGTTCGGTGCCTACCCGCCGGTCAACATCTTTGAATCGTCCGAGGGCGCTTTGATCATTGCCGAGGCTCCCGGTCTGAACGCGGCGAAGCTGAACCTCAGCGGGACCGGGCACACCTTGACCGTCAGTGGCGAGCGAATCTTCGAGCCGGACGGTAATGGTTGGGGGTATCATCGACGCGAACTCAACAAGGGGAAGTTCTCTCGGTCGATTCACTTGCCTGAAAATTATGAGCTCGCAAACGCCGAGGCCCGCTACGAGGCCGGGTTACTGATTATTCGCGTTCCAAGGGCCGAGCGTGCCAAGCCGCGGCAGATTGCCGTCCAAACGGCGTGAAAGGAGGCGAAACATCATGGCAGAAAAAGAAACTCGTGAGATCGCCACCAAGGAGAAGCAGCAGGTGGCCAAGCCGCAGGAACAAACTCGTCCCGGACGGTATTATGTGCCTGACGTGAACATCTACGAGTTTGATGATTCATTAAAGCTTTGGGCCGACATGCCAGGTGTCAAGGAGAAGGATGTAAATGTGACGCTCAAGGATGGCGTGCTGACGATAGTCGGCAAGGTTGCCACCGAGATGTATGCGGGACTGCGCCCGATGTATACTGAGTATAACGTCGGCAACTACTACCGCGAGTTTGCGCTGAACGAAGACATCGACGAGGCGAAGATAAGGGCTACCCTGCGTAGCGGCGTGCTCGAACTCGAATTGCCCAAGAAAGAGCAAGCTAAACCCCGGCGAATCGAGGTTCGTAGCGCGTAGGGCCTGAGCGATAGAGAAAAACTTCTCGCGTGGTGGTTATATCATGCCCAAGCGAGACCTGTATCGAGTTCTTGGCGTTTCAGCAAATGCGGCGCCGGGTGAGATCAAGCGAGCCTATCGGCGAATCGCCTTCACCGTCCATCCCGACGTGGGCGAGCGTCCCGATCCGGAACGCTTCCGAGAAATCCACGAAGCCTACGAGATCTTAAGCAATCCCGACCGGCGCCGCACCTATGACGTTGAGATTGCTGTCCAACAACCCTTTTCGGCCCAGCCCTTGCGGGCGAGGCGAGAACCGGTTGCGGTTCGCGATGATTTCCTCGCGGTTCAACGTTCACTTGGATCGCTGTTCGATCAGATCGAGCAGCATTTCTTCGGATATCGGACGAAGAACGGCGGGCCTCCACGACGGCTCGGGGTGGAAGCGGTGCTCGACGCTGAGGAGGCGCGTTTTGGCTGTCGGGTGCCATTCAGCGTCTTCTGTTACGTCACCTGTCAACGCTGCGGTGGAAGGGGCGAAGGGTGGAGTCTATGTCCGGACTGTTATGGGGACGGAGTTGTCGAAAGCACGCGTGAAGTGGTCATCGATATTCCGCCCGGCGCGAGTGACGGCGACAGATTCGAAGTTCTGAGCGACGCTGGAATAACGAATTTGCTGTTAGAAGTGCGGGTGACCGTGACGTGAGGCTTAATTCCACTATGCCACACACGGGCAGGCTCCCGTAACTACGAGTCGGTATCAAGCGCTCGTTGATGAGCCGTTTGTATTTCGCCACCATCACGAAAAAGCTGCCGAACCGTAGTTCTTAATCGACGTATTCATCGCGACGGTGGTGTTAGCGATGAGGACCGAGACAGCCCGACAGTGCCAGAAATGCGATCCCGCAGGCGGGCGCGTTTGCAGCCGGTCGAATCCGGGCAAACAGCAGCTCGCGGATCAGGCTCAGTTGGGTAACCAGGCCAGCGCGCGAATCTCGCTGAATTCGCGCGCCAGCTTGTGCCATGAATCGCCCCCGTCGCGACTTAAATAAAGGTAGCCGTTGATACTGTTGGCCACGACCAGCTCGGGATCGGCGGCGTTGACCGCGAACCCGTTGATGGTGGAATTGGGCGCCACCGGCAACCTCATCGCATGCCAACTGCGGCCGCCGTCGAGTGAGCGATAAGCCGCGCCGGTCTCGCCGAAAACAACATTGCCGACGCCCGCGAAAATGACCTCGGAGGTGCCGGGCTTGAGCGCTAGACCGCGCGTATAGGCGCAATTTGGCTGATCGCCGATCGGGGCAAACTGATGGAGAGTGAAATCGCCCCCGCCCTCTTCTTTTATCCAAATTCCGTCGGGAGTGGCGACCAGCAGTCTGGCGCAATCACCCGCGCTCAGAGCCAGGCCATGAATATCGAAGCCGCTTTCGATTCGCGGCCCGAGCTGGGGCAATTGTCGCCAACTCTGGCCGCCGTCATGGCTGTGAAAGATGCCTCCCACCTCCACGCCAGCAAACAGTTTGCGCGGGTCGCGCGGATCGACTGCCAGCGCGGTGACGCGTGGCGGGCCAATGGGGATCGGGCAACGCTGGGGTAGCGGCGCGTTAAGCTGCGTCCAGGTGCGACCGCGGTCGCTGGAGCGGAAAATCGCGGGCGGTTTGGTCCCGGCCAGGATAACGTCAGGGTCGGCTGGATCCAGCAACAACGACCAGATGTGTGCGCCTTCCAGCTTCAGTCCCAGCATCTCCCAACTAACGCCGTTGTCCTCGCTGAAATGAACTCCCACGTCCGAGCCGGCGTAGATGCGATGAGGGTCGTGAGGCGAGACTGCCAGGGCGCGTACTTGGATGTCGCCGATTTCCCAGAAGAAGGGCAGTTGCATTCGTGCTTTTTTGAAATGCTCGCCGCCGTCGGGACTGTACCAGATACCGGCGCCAACCGTGCCTACGCAGATTGTAAAACTCATGGCTTGCCTCCGCAGAGCGGCGAGATTCGGCTTGCTGTTTGCCTTATACGTCCGGCCGCGCCATCGGGGCAAGTCGCGTTTCCTAGGGGCTTGCGACTCCCAAATCAGTTGAGCGCTTCGCGGTCTCGGAAACTGGTACCGGCTTGGGCTTAGTGGCGCGGGCCGCCGCGCCCGCCTGCGCCACTGCGATGGGGCCGAGCTGCAAGAGCCTTTGTTGGCCCCCGCTCGCTTCGCTAAAGGACGACATGTCGGCGGTTCGGCGCGTCAGTTACTTGCCGGCGAAGTAGCGCCGCTTCAGAGCCGAACACGCGCTTGCAGCGACGGTTCTTCAACTGTCCACACTTCGCGGATCGCACGGTTGTGCCCCTCCTCAATCAACAAGGCGCCGAGCACGAAGACCAAGCTGCACGCGATGACCGGAAACCACAGGCCAAAGAAGATATCGCCAGCTCGCACCGAAAGTATCGAGATGAAAAAAGGAGTCAGGCCGCCGACCCATCCGGCGCCAAAGTTGTAGGCGATCGAAACCGCGCTGAAGCGAATGCGGGTGGGAAATTGTTCGGTCAGGAACGCGCCCAGTGGACCGAAGGTCATGGTCGCGTACAGAATAATCGCCACCAGGATCAGCTCGACTTTTAGTTTGTCGATTCGGTGCGGATCAGCGCCGGGCGGATAGCCTTGCGCGCGCAGCGCCGCCATATATTGGGTCGCGTCAAAACCATGCAGCTTGCGTGTGCCGATGGTCACGATGGTGCCCTCGGCCGTGCCCGGCAGCGAGCGATAGCTGATCCCTTTGCTGGTAAGAAAATCCCGCGCCCGGTCGCAGGCACTCAGCTTGGTGGCCGCGGTCACCAGGAAATGGAGATGGCAGCTATCGGCGGCGATAGTCACCGGCACGCGGGCCTGAAAGTCGGCCAGCGCCGGATTGGCCGCGCGGGTCAGCGCGGCGAAGAGCGGAAAATAGGTCAGGGCACCAAGCAGACAGCCGCCCAGCATGATCCATTTTCGACCGACGAAATCTGACAGCCAGCCGCTGGCGATCGCCATTGGGAAGGCTATTACTTGCGAGACCAGGATCAAGCTGTAAGTGGTTGCATATCCCACCTTGAGCACGGCAAGCAGGAAGATCAACGAATAGGTCGTCATGAATCCGACCACCACCTGTCCGCTGCACATCATGAAGGCGATCGCGACATAGCGCAGGTTGCGCAGGCTGCCGAAGGTTTCGGCCACTGGCGCGCGCGAGCCCTGGTGGGCCTGGCGCATCTCGCGAAAGACCGGCGATTCTTCCAGCCCGTAGCGGATGTAGATCGAGATCGCCAAAATCACTATGGAGAGCAGAAAGGGCAGCCGCCAGCCCCAGCTCATGAATTGAGGCTGGGTCATCGAAAGGCGCGTGATCAGGATGGTGGCGCCCGACAGCGCCACGCCCAGGAAAACCGCGATCTGCACCCACGAGGTTTGATAGCCGCGCCGCCCGTCGCTAGCATGCTCGGCAACGTAGGTGGCGGCGCCGCTGTACTCGCCCGCCATCGAGAGTCCCTGGGTCAGGCGCAATGCCACCAGCATCGCCGGCGCCATCCAGCCAATCTGGGCGAAGGTGGGTAGCAGGCCGATCGCGGCGGTGGCCCCTCCCATCATTGTTATGCTCACCAGGAAGGTGTTCTTGCGTCCCGCGCGATCGCCGAAATGGCCGAAGACGAAAGCCCCCAGCGGGCGCACGACGTAAGAGACGCTGTAAGTGACCAGTCCTGCGAGCAGATTGGCGGTGGGATTGCCGGGGGGGAAGAACTGCTCGCTGAAAAAAACCACCAAGGCCGGGAAAAGCAGGAAGTCGTACCACTCGAACATGCTGCCGGCCAGCGCCGCCACGATAACTTTGCGCAGCGTGGCGGCGGGGACGGCGGCGGTGGGCTTCATCAGGCGTTGCTCCGGGCAAGCCCTCAGCGGCTCAGTAGCGCGAGAAGTGATAACACTGCTTGGCCACGCATTCGATCAGCGCGGGATGGTTGGCGCGGGTAACTTCCAACGCTTCGCGCAGGGCGGGCAAAAACGCCTCGGCGCGCTCGATCCGAGTGGCCCATCCGCCCAGCCCCTTGGCGACCTCGCAGTAGTTGCCACCCAGATCGAGCGCGTGATGTTTCTCGATCGATTTGGGCATCGAGGCTCGCTCGCCCGCCATCACGCCATTATTGAATACGATCGTCAGGATCCCGATCCGGTTGCGCACCGCGGTCTCCAGATCCATTCCCACCTGGCCCATCGCCGCATCGCCCATGAAGTTGACACATAGTTTGTCAGGGTGGGCAAGCTTGGCTCCCATGATTAGCCCCAGCCCGTGCCCTAGCTGGGTGGACTTGCCCCATCCCAAATAGCCGCGCGGGGTAACGCAGGGCCAGAACGGAACCACCTGCTCGCGTGGACTGCCCGAGTCGTGGGTGGCGATAGTGTTGGCCGGATCGACCGCGCCAATCAAGTCGTGAATGATGCGATATTGATTGATTGGCACTTCACTGGAAGTCAGCTCTGGCGCCCATTCCTTTTGCCATTCTTCCTTGAGCGCGCGCACCTGCGAAGCCATCCCGGTGCGCCGCCGGCGCGGGCCGATCTCAGCGATCAAGGCTTCCAGCACCAATTTGGCGTCGCCCAGAAGCGCGGCTCGTGTGGCGAACTCCTTGTTGATGTCGCCCGGATCGTTGGTCATGTGCAGGATAGTCTTGCCGGCTGGGATCTGTGGCCCCCAGGGAGTGCGGCTGAAGCTGGTGCCGATTCCGACGATCGGATCAGCCTGGCGGAGAAAATGGAATGCTGCCTTGGGAGCCGAAATTGCCGAACCGCCCAGGGATAGGGGATGGTCCTCGGGAAAAGCGCTCTTGCCGGTGTTGGTGGTCAGCACCGGGGCGTCGATCAGTTCAGCCAGCTTGACCAATTCCGCGCTCGCACCAGCATAAAGAATACCCTGGCCGGCATGGATCACCGGGCATTTGGCTGCCAACAGCAACTCGGCCATGGTACGCACCTCAGCCGGATCGGGGCCGGTGCGCAGTGGCTTGACCGGAGTGTAATCGAGCTCGCCCTCCAACTCTGCTTCGCTTATGTCGCCGGGCAGCTCCAGCAGCACCGGCCCCGGCTTGCCCGAGCGCAATTGCTGAAACGCGCGGCGCATCAATTCGCCCACTCGGCGCGGCTGATTGAGTTCGGCGGCGAACTTGGTGATGTGCGCGAAATTGTCCACCGCGGAGAACGTCGGTGGGGTGTAGCGCCGGCCCGTCGCCTGCCCCGCCGGCAGGATCAGTACAGGCACGTTATCGGCGAAGAGCTGAGCTACTCCGGCAAAGGAGTTTTCCACCCCCGGTCCCCCCTGCATCGCAAATACGCCGATACGCGCGCCGTTGGTAGAGCGGCTGATGCCGTCGGCGATCCCCGCGCCCACCCGTTCCTGGCGGCAGATGATCGGGCGGATTCCCACTTCGGTGCAGGCGTCGATCAGCAATTGGCGAGGATAACAGACCAGGAACTCAATCCCCTCCGCCTTGAGTACCCGTGCGATCGCTTCGGTAACTTTCATTTCTACTCCTGGGCCAAGCTACAACTTGCCGCGCGCTGCCCGTTAAGTGCGTGGCTGCTGATCAACCAAAGCCAGTGGTTACCTGCTCAGCGGGCCGCGCTTTGCGCCGCCGGCGGCGAGGGCATGTCGGGAGCTTCTTGCAGCTTGCGCCAAGGCTTGGGCGGCTTGCCTGCGCGAATTGCTGCCAGCTCGCGCAGGAAGATTTTGCGGAGCAGCGCGATTCCGGCGTCGGTGCGTCCAAGCCGCTCGGCACCCCGATCGGCGATTGCCCCCTGGCCGCGCAGCGCCACGTAATCCTGGGTCGAGGTCAAGCCGTAACCTTCGCCCTGCTTGGGCACGTGATGGCGGTCGAACAGTTCGTCGTAATGTTGAGAGGGGTCGTAATTGTTGGCCATTTCGGCCGCCATTAGCTCGGCGGTGGCGGCGGCCGTGGGCGGAATAGCGACGATAGTGAAGCGGCGCGTGTTGCGCTCATCGATCGGCACCGCCCACACGCTGGTATGGAACCAGGGTTCGCCCTTGACCAAGCCGGCCGAGACGATGTGATTGTTGTTGGGAAAGGTCCAGTCGCTGACCCGCACGTTGTTGCCCGGCCGCCGCGCGATCTGCCGAATACCCGCGCTGGTCTCCTCGTAGGACAGCTCTGGACTGGCCGCGGTAATTTCCTCGCCGAAGCGGCCGAGCTTGCCCCACATATGGACGTAGCTGACGTGGGCCGCGTCCAGGGAATTTTCGATCTGCTGGAACCAATGGCAGTCCCACACCTGCTCCTGATGGAGAATGAAACAGCCGGGTTCCTCCAAGCTGTCCTTGCGCGGCAGCTCGAAGCTGGGTGCAGGTCCTTCGCCCATGTATGCGAACAGCACGCCGCAATATTCATGCAGCGGATAGCCTGCGATCTTGACCAGCTCGGGGCGCGGATGGGTTTCTGCCGGCATCTCGGTGCATTGGCCCGTTCCCGCGTAGCGCCAGCCGTGATACATGCAGCGAATCTGTTCGCCCTGAACCCAGCCCGTATGCAGCACGGTGCCGCGATGGGCGCAGCGGCCGCCTACAAGATAAAAGCGCCCGCTCTGACCGCGGAAAAGCGTCAGCTCCTCATTCATCACGCGCAAGCCGCGCGCCTGGCCCGGCGCCAGCTTGTCGGCCACCGCGATGGGCTGCCAGAAACTTCGTAACAGGATGCCCATCGGAGTGCCGGCTGAAACTTCCACCAGCAGCTTGGATTGCTCTGCGTCCACGGCGATGCTCCTTCATGAAAGGGCGGGCCACTTTATCCCGCCGCTGAGCGTCTAGTCGGGTCTTGGCCTGCGCTACGCAGCCACCAACCGGCTTACCTGTAGCGCTTGGATAGTGCCACTGTAAAGCGCCGTCAGCCACTTGGGGCGTGCTGGCAGACCAGAGCCTATAACTTTTTGAGTGAGATCGGTTTGCGGGTTTCTGCTAACTAATGCATCGTTGTGCCGCCGCCGCTGCCTACCCGCCGCAAGAGTAAGAAACCGGGCACGAACAGTAGCGCGCCCACGGCCAGCAGCCGATAGATATCGTTGTAGGCCATCAACTGCGCCTGCTGCACCATCTGATGGTAGAGTAGGCCGTAGCCCCGCATCTGATGGGTTGTCAGGCCCGGGATCAGATTGAGTCGTGGCGCGCCCGGTGCGCGCGCCATCTGATCTATCCGCCAGGCGTCGAAGATCTGGAAATGGCCGGCCAGATATGACTGATGGATCTGCTCGCGGCTGTTGAGCAGATTGGAAACCATAGAGATGCCGATCGCAGAGCCGGTATTGCGCATCATGTTGTATAAGCTCGCCGCGTAGCCCATCCGTTGCGGTTCCACGCAGGACAGAGTGGAGGCCGACATGATGGGAAAGATCAGCCCACCGCCCACGCCGGAGATAAACACCGGGGCCACCAGATTGTTCATACCCACCGCCAGGGTCCATTGCCCCATTTGCCACACCGCATAGCTCAGGACGACGAAGCCCAGGCCGACCAGAAAGCGGGTGTCCCAGCCTCGGCGCGACATCTCACCCACCATTAGCATCGCGCACAACGTGCCCGCTCCACGCGGCACCACCGCCAACCCTGCGTCCCAGGCCGAGTAGCCGAGGAGATCCTGAAAGAACAGGGGATTGAGTAGATTGGTGCCATACACGATCAGCACCAGCCCCATGATTACGATTACGGCAACGTCGAAATTGACGATCTTGAGGATGCTGAGATCGAGAATCGGTTCGGGAAAGCGCAATTCGTGAATCACCAGCAGGATGAGCGCCAACGCCGCGCCGGCGGTGAACAGGCAGACCCATGAGGCATTAAACCAATCGGCGCGCTGCCCGCGATCCAGCACGATCTGTAGCAGGCCCAAGCCCAGCGTAAGGTAGGCAATACCCCAATAATCGATTCGGCGCGCCTGCTTGCGCGACTGGCGCAGGTACTCGGGATCGTGGACGAAGGTGGTGACCATGATCGCGGCCAGAATGCCGGTGGGCAGGTTGATGTAGAAATTCCAGCGCCAGTTCCAGTTGTCTGTGATCCAGCCGCCCAGAGTCGGCCCCAGGACTGGCGCCGCCATCAGCCCCACACCCCACAGCGCCATCGCCATACCTTGCTCTTCGGGCGGAAAGGTCTCCATCAAAATCGCTTGCGAAGAGGGAATCATCGCCGCTCCCGCCGCGCCTTGAATCAGACGAAAGACCACCATCTGACTCAGCGAGCCGGCCGCGCCGCACAGCCCCGAGGCGATCACGAAGACCACTACCGAAGTCAGAAAGTACCGCTTGCGACCGAAGCGGGCCGAAATCCACCCGGTCAGCGGAATCATGATCCCGTTGGCCACGATATAGCTGGTCAAGACCCAGGTGACTTCGTCCACACTGGCCGAGAAGCTTCCTTGCATGTGGGGCAGGCAGACGTTGACGATCGAGGTGTCGAGCACCTCCAACGTCGCGCCCAACATTACGGCGAATGCCACCAGCCATTTATGAGACGAAGCTGGGGCGGGGGCGGGAAAAGTTATGGTTTCAGAAAGCGTTGCCGAGGCCATCGAGAACAACCTTGTTGCTCCTGGAACTGAAAGGCGGAAGCGGAGCCGGTCTATTGATAATGACTGACCAGTCAGTTATTATCAAGCCATGCCGCGAATCGCCGCCGATAAGCGCGAGCAACATACCGAAGCGCGTTGTGAGCAGATCCTCCACGCCGCCTTGCTGCTGTTCGCCCGCAAGGGCTTCGCCGAAACCACCATGGAGGAGGTCGCGGCCGAGGCTAATCTCGCCAAAGGCAGTCTTTATTTGTATTTTCCAAGTAAAGACGCGCTTTTGGAGCAACTGCTCCGGGGCAACCTGCTGCTTCCTGGCGGTACGGAATTGCTAGCTTCCTTGCGCTATCTACCGGCCCGGACGGCGATTCCCAAGCTGGTTCTTACGCTGTGGCGCACGCTCAAGGAGCGCAAGCCGATTACTCGTCTGGTAGTGCGCGAAATTTTGAGCCGGCCCGATCGTGCCCGGCTTTATCTGGAGCAGGTGCGCTTGCCCGCTTTGCGCGCCCTGGCCGAATGCCTGGGCCACTGGATGGATCGCGGTGAGCTACGCCGAGGCGACCCGATGGTGGCCTCGCAATGTCTATTCGGGATGTTGTGGTACCTCATCCAGTCGCAGGAGTTCTTGGGGGAGGGGGACGAAGGACCATCTGACGAGACGATCGAGCAGATGGTTGCGACCATTTTTCTTGATGGCGCCGCGGCGCGGGAGAGCCAGGCGCCCGGAAAACACCAATGAACAGGAATTTTCTGCGTCGCTTAGTGGTGATTGCGCTGGTCCCGGTTATCGTGACCGCGGGCGCGCTCTTTGGGTGGCCCTATTATCGCTATCTGGCAAGCCACGTCTCCACCGACGACGCCTATGTGGACGGAACCTCGGCTACGATTGCCGCGCGAGTAGCGGGCACGGTGGTGGCAGTCGGGGTTAAAAGCAACTGGTCGGTCAAACGTGGCCAGGTGCTGGCGCGCTTGGACCCGCGCGATTACCAGGTCGCGCTGGAACAGGCGCAGGCCCAGTTGGAGCGGGCGCGCCAGAGCGTCGACAGCCTGTATGCCGGCTATCAATCGGCGCAATCGGCGCTGGCGCTGACCCAGGCCGAGTTGCGCCAGGCCAAGCTGGACTACGACCGCGCCAAGAGCTTGCGAGTGCTAGGAGTAATTGCCCAGGAGAAGCTGGATCAGGCCGCTACCGCCTATCGTTCCGCGCAGGCCGAGCGGGGACTGGCCGAGCATGCGCTGGAACAGGCGCGCGCCTCCCTGGGCGCGTCGGCCGAGGATCACGATCGTTACGATCGGCCGATCGTCCACCAGGCGCAGGCCGCCTTGGATGCCGCCCGCTTGCAACTCAGCTACACCGTAATTCGCGCTCCGCTTGACGGGATCGTGACTAATAAGCACATCGCATTGGGCGACCGCGTGCAGGCGGGGGAACCCTTGATGACTCTGGTGCCGCCTCCGGCGCGGCTTTACGTTACCGCCAACTTCAAGGAAACCCAATTGCGTGATGTCCGGGTCGGGCAGCCGGTGACGATGAGCGCTGATGCCTATCCGGGCTACGTATATCGTGCTCACGTCGATTCGATTGGAATGGGCACCGGTTCGGCCTTTGCCCTACTGCCGCCCGAAAACGCCACCGGCAACTGGGTTAAGGTGGTTCAGCGGGTCCCGGTCAAGATCGTGCTGGACGGCCCGCCTCCGGCCCGGATGCCGTTGCGAATCGGGCTTTCGATGGACGTTTCCATCGATGTCAGCGACCGGCACGGCTCGGTGCTGGCCTCGCAGGGGCAGGAGGACCAAGGCGTTTTGGCGGCGCGCGATCCGCAGCGCAATCAGGACAGCACGGCGCTGGCGCGGTGACGCGAGCGGCAAGGATCGCCCATGGGGCATTCGTTCTCCGGTCGAGGCCGGCGCACATGCTGCGCGATGTGATAGGCGCCAATCCCGTGGTGCTTTTGGTTGGAATCAACCCTAGCTTGCATTCCGAGCGGCTGGGCCATCATTTTGCCGGGCCCGGCAATCCGTTTTGGCGCCTGCTGCATGCAAGCGGCCTGGTGCCGATCGCGCTGACCTGCGCCGAGGATCAGCGTCTGTCTGAGTTTGGCTTGGCCCTGACCAATCTTTGCGCGCGCGCCTCGGCCAGCGCCGCGGAACTGCGGCGCGACGAGTTCGAGGAGGGCAAGCGGCAGCTGCGGAGCAAGATCGAGCGGCTCAAACCCAAGTTCGTGGTCTTTGTTGGCTTGAGCGCCTACCAGCAATTCTTCGGCAAGAGCCGCAGCGGCGGAGCCGGGCTTAAAGAGGAGCGGATCGCCGGCGCGCGAGTTTTTGTTCTGCCCAACCCCAGCGGGCGCAACGCCAGCTTTCCCGGCTTCGAGGACAAGTTGCGATGGTTCAGGCGCCTGGCCGAACTGCTCGCCGCGGAGCCGCTTTGACGCTTGAGCCCTCGCGAGGGCAGGGAAAGTTCGCTATCAACGTTAGCAACATCGGGCACAGTGATCCCGATTCTCCAAAATTATCCTGGGCTTTAAGCCATGGGAGATCAGCATCATGAGCTGTAGGGTGGCGGCAAACTGGATGCGACGGGTTGCGAAGACGGCGATCATGATGCCGGCGCTGGTGATGGTGCTGGCGGCGGGCGCGCCGGTCTGGGCCTTCGACACCACCCCGCTCAACTGGGATGAAGTCTTCGCGCCCTGGACCAAGGCGATTTCGGTGGAGGGCGCGCTAGCCCATTACGGCAGCCGACTACCCGGGGATGGCATCCAGGCCTGGAATCTGGCCGGGCGAATCTCGTTGTTCCCCTTTGGCAACTTCGACCTGCGCCGGCACAAATATTTGAAGTACCTAGGCGGTGCATTTGAGTTGGGTGCCGAGCCGATGTTTGCGCATTTTCGCAACAAGGGACAGAATTTCGCCGGTTTGGGCGTGGCGGGCCATTACTATTTTACTGGCATGAGCTTTTATCGCATCGTGCCCTGGATTGGTGGTGCGGCGATCCCCGGTGGCTCAGACCTCGATCTGGGCACCGAGACCGGGGGCACTCGTCTGACCGGTCCGTTTCTAGCCACGATTCAAGGCGAAGCCGGCGCTTCTTATTTTGTAACCCCTCGCCAACTCGTCTATCTGGGCTTGCAGGCGGAGCATTTCTCCAACGCGATGCTCAATGGCACCTATCACAACTACTCACTCAACACTCCTTGGGGCGGCGTTCTCGGCTATACCTTCCTATTCAAGTAGCGGCCTGGCGGCTGCCTGAGCGGCAAAGCTGTGTCAAGCTTACGCGCTAGCGCCGCGTTTCTTAAGTATTTGACGCGGCCAGCTGCCAGGATGTCATCCTGAGCGAAGCGAGCGGAGGCGAGCGCAGTCGAAGGATCTCGGACAGGTTGCTAAGTCGCAGTGGTGCCGGGCGGCCCGGCCCGCGCAAACGATGGGCGGGTACGGCGGCACCGCTAGGCCCAAGCCGGTAGCGTTTCTGCGACCCCGAAACTCTCCACTTATTTTGGAGACGCCAGCGAGCAATCCGACGCTGGAGCACCCAAGACCCGTGCTTGAGTTGTCGGCGGGAAGTTGAAAACCTTGGTCCATTATCTCTGAAAGGGTGGAAGTTCCCATGCGCCTTGAGGGCAAAGTGGCAGTGATCGTTGGTGCTGGTCAGAGTCCAGGTGAAGGAATCGGCAATGGGCGCGCCACGGTGCTGCGCTTTGCGCAGGAAGGGGCGAAAATTCTCGCCGTCGATCGGGACCTGATCTCGGCTGCCGCAAGTGCCGAGATGGCGATCGAGGCGGGCGGTGAATGCGTTCCGTTCCAGGCCGACGTCACGCGTGAGGCTACGCTGGCGGCGGCTGTGAATGCCGCGCTCGAACGCTGGGGCCGACTCGACATCCTGCACAACAACGTCGGCGTGAGTCTGGCTGCGGGCGACGCGCCGGTGACGGAGATTAGCGAGGAGATCTTCGACCGAATCTGCGCGATCAACCTGCGTGGCGCAATCATGGCGTGCAAGCATGCTCTGCCGATCATGCGCCGGCAGCGTGGCGGCGTGATTATCAATATTTCCTCTACCGCAGCTTATGAGGATTACCCCACGGTCGGTTACAAGGCGACCAAGGCCGCGCTGATCGCTTTCACCCAGCAACTGGCGATTCAAAACGCCGAATTCGGCATCCGCGTCAACGTGATTTTACCCGGACTGATCGACACGCCGATGGCGGTCGACACCCGCGCCCGGGTGTGGGGCAAAAGTCGGGCGGAAGTAGTCGCGATGCGCAATGCGCGAGTTCCTTTAGGTGCTCGCATGGGCAGCGCATGGGACGTCGCCAATGCGGCGCTTTTTCTTGCCTCCGACGAAGCCGGCTTTATCACCGGAGCCGCGCTGCCGGTGGACGGGGGTCGGTTGCTTAAGGTCGGATAGGGTGGCGCGAACCCAATATTCCAATCGTCGCACCGACGGGATCGCGCAATGGCCGTCGCCAGCGCGGCTAGGGTAAAAGTCAGCAAGCACCACGGCTACTTCTTCAGCGAACTTCAAACATGAATTGCCGCAATTCCACCGTGGTCGTTTGACCGCTGACTACTCGTGCGAATGCTTTGGCTCTGGGACCAAGCACCTGGTAAGTGCCTGGCACAGCGCTGAAGCTGAACGACCCGTCCTTGGCGGTCACCGTTTGCGCGACTATCTTCCCGTTGCTGGAATTGGCCAGACGTATCTGCGCCGCAGGCACGCCCCGCGGTTGCGCCGACTCCCCGTTAGCTCCGGGAATTACCACCAGGCGTCCCCGAATCGAGCCGATGGCGGAGGATGCGGTCTGGTCGGCTCGGACGATGGCCGGGCTCGTCACGCAGGCCGCGCAAAGAAGCATCCAGATGGTCCAACCAATGAAATGCGACATAATAAAGAGCCAACCTAAAGCTAGGGCGAATGGCAATACTCCCGGCTGGACGGTATTGCCGGTTGACCAGGATTTGCTTGAACCTACGGATTGAGCGCGAGCGTCCCTAGGTTGCCGGGCAGTCCCGAGACCTGCAGGGGTTGGCTGCTGGCCGCGATCCAAACCTGAGTCACGGCCTACGACGATGTGCCGATCGGAGTGGGGTTATGAGTCAAACTCGCTGTTACAATCGAGGTTGAAGTAGCACTCGCGGTTGAGATGGAAACCGGAGTTAGGCTCGGCTTGGAGGATGATGAGCTGCAGCAACCGCTTTGTGCGACCAAGGCAGCGAGCAGGACCATCGCGGGCAGCCAGCGCCGGGTGCCAGAAACAATCAGTAGGACCAGCCCGAACGCCGCCAGGCCCCGCCACCTTGGCCGTGCCCATCGGGTGATCGTTCTCGCGCGCGGCCTGGTAAGCGGCCACGCGCTTGCGATCCTTTAGTCGCCAGCCGGGCTTTTTGGGTAGGGCGGGCGTAGCCGCTCGCCCTACCCGCCGAGGTGACTTCAGGCCGCGGCGGGTAGGCCCGGCGGCAGGATGTCGGGCTCCCTGAGCACTTCGCTGCGATAGACTTCGGAGATCGAGGCCCAGCGCAGGCGCACCGCGGTCTCGCATACCTCCAGCAGATGGTCGCGCTCGGCGGGGTCAATATATTTGGTGCACAGCTCGAGTTGGCGGCGGCTGTGTTCCTCGTCGGCCTCGGCATGCTCGACGAAGAAGGCGATTTCGGGCGATTCCAGGGTGTAGCCGTAATATTTCTGAAAGGCGGGCAGAGTGATCTCGCGATTGAGCGCGACCTGCTGCCCCTCTTGGGTGGATTGCATCGCCAGGGTCACGCCCATCGATTCCACTCGCAAGACATGGGCGTAGTGCAGCGCGCGGGCCCACCAAGCCGGAGTAAGCTTCAGGTGTTCGACTTGGTCGCGCGAAAAGCCTGCGGCCTTGCAGAAAGCGAAGATCATCTCGTTGTGATCGTGGGGTTTATGCCCGGGGCGCGGGATCGCCAACAGCCCCTCCTCTTCGGAAAGATTGCTGGCCACCGCCTTGCGCACGTCCAACGGCGCCCGCGAATAGAGCAAGCCCATCGAGGGCAGGGCGTAGGAGACGAAGCGGTAATGGCCAGCCATGTACAAACCCAGCGCGCGCAGCGGCGCCTTGCCTTGGGCCATGTCTTGAAACAGAGGATGGCGCTTGGTGTGCCAGCGCTCGCGCAGCGCGATGACTTCCTCGACGATTTTCGCCTTGTCTGACATTACGAACCTCCCACGCTGCGCCGGCGCGGGCAGGCCGGCGGGTGAATACAGTCTTCCATAGCACAATTCGCGCGCCGATCGATCGGGCGGCGATTGGATCAGGCGCGAGTGCGAGAAGCGGCTCGCCGGCGAGCGGCGGCTGGTTTGGCGCGCTGGGCAATTAGCCGGCGCATCAGCACCGATCCCGCGTCCAGCGAGATATTGACGGTGGCGGCGTTGGGATTGTCGATCATCGCCTGCTGCTGAGCCTCGATCACCGCCTTGTCCTCGCCGAAGATGCGCTCCGAAGCGTCGTGCAGCTCCCGGGTCAGCTCCTGATCGTCAAGCAGAAAGTTGCGCGTCGCCGACCAGAAATACCAGCTCGTGGTAGGAGTGGCGGGGGTTAGCGAATTGAGCTGCATCAGGCTTACTGCGCGGCTGAAGTCGCCCTGGCGCGCACCGCTGTTGGCCTCGGCCACTCCCACGTGCAGCACGCAATTGCTGGGCGGCACGAACTTGACCACCTGCCAGCGGTCGCAGCGTCCCTGCCAGCCGCGAGCGCGCGCGATCATCTGGCGCCAGAACGGGGCTGGCGCATGATCCAGAATCCAACGCGTCACAGTGACGCCACCATCGACGGCTGCGGTTTCGATTGGGGCGGCGGGAATGGCCTCGTTTCCCAGCGAGGTGGGATGGACGTAGGTCTCGTGGGTCAGATCGAGCAGGTTGTCGATCACCAGCCGGTAATCGCAGGCCATTGGCAACAGATCTCCGGCGAAGGCCCAGTTGGGGTCATCGTTCCAGTGCAGATCGGGTATTTGCGCCGGATCGGCCTGCGCCGGCTCGCCGATCCAGACCCAGATCAGGCGATGCCGCTCGAACAGTGGAAAGCTGGCCACGCGCGTGCGGGCGTTGGGCTGCTGCAGACTGGGCATGTGGACGCATTGCCCATTGGGGTCGAAGGTCAGGCCATGATAGCCGCAAACCAAGCGATCGCCCTCCAGCCGGCCGTGAGAGAGTGGCAACAGGCGATGGCAGCATAGATCCTCTAGCGCCACCGGGCTGCCATTTTCGCGCCGATACAAGACCAGCGGGCGATCGCAGATGCGCCGCGCCAGCAGGTTGCGGCTTACTTCCCAGCTCCAAGCCGCTGCGTACCACGCGTTGCGCATGAACATAATTCGCTCTCCCTGAAAGATGGCTTGCGATCGTCAGCGATTGCTGCTGGCGGTCAGGGAAATGTCGCACAAGCCCGGATTGTTGGCATGGTAGCAAAAGTTCGCCAACTCGCCGGGGCGAGTGTTATCCACCACGCGGGCCGGGCAGAACCAATGACCGTTGGCGCGGAACAAGGCGACCGCATAGAACTGCCCGCGTCCCACGATGGCCGAAGAGGGGCTGTCGCCACGCAAGGGATAGCTGCTGGTGACGGTGAAACCGTCGTGACCACTGTTGATATTGAACTTCATCAGGAACACTTCCCATTGGCGTCGATCGTGCCGACGCACGGTCAGTTGTGCCTGGTTGGGGGAGGAGAAGACCGGCTTGTCGCGGCACAGCCATGGCCGCGGCTGCGCCGCTTGCACGGCAAGAGGGGCTGACATCGCCAGCGCCAGCAGGCTTAATGCCACCATCCATTGTCTGGCCGGGAAAGCTCTCTTCTCCATTCGACCCTCGATCCTCGCGCTCATCGCTATCCTCTTGTGCCCTTACGGCTGGGGATCTTGTCAAGCTACGTTAACGGCAGCTTAGGGGCTGCGCCAGAGCTTGCCCGCCGCTCAGCCGGCGGCGCCATGCAGATCGCCAGGATCGCTGGACAGTTCGGCCGCTATCCGGGCCATCAGGGCCCGTCCGGAGAATTCGGGAAGGTCGGATAGTTCGATAATCGGACAGGCGACTTGGGTTCGCAAATAACCCACCGCCCGGCGCGCCGTCGCGGCACGGATTGCCTGTTGCCGAGCCAGCGCGTCGAAGTAGGCCAGATGCGGATTGCCGCGCAGCGCCGGGCTGCGCCGCAGCCGGGCCAGGTCGGCGGCCGTGTACGAGAGTTGGCTGTAGCGATTGAGAAAAATTGCTTGTACCGACAATTCCATCCGTAACAGTTCCTGATAAGTTTCGCGGGTCTCGCGCAGGGCCAGCGGTTCGGGCGTGGTAACCAGCAGCAGGGCACAGTGTTCGCGTGCGTGCAGCAGAGCGGCGATATGACGGGCCTCGCGCCCGACCCGACTGTCGCCGAAGCTGCGCGCGGCCGCCTGCGGCATCCGCAATAGATTGAGTGCGTGACCGCTGGCGGCGGCGTCGAACACGATGTTGGTCCAATGGGGCCGGCCGCCCTGGCCCAATTCCGCCTCGTAATAGACCTTTCCCAGGACCATCAGTTCGCGCAGTCCGGGCGCGGCCAGGGTGAAGTATTGAAACAGGCGGCTGGGAGTGATGGTGGCCAGCAGAGCGCGCGGCACCACCAACTTGAGATATTCCTCCAGCGCTTGGCGCCCTTCCAGCCGCATCACCGACAGGTTATGGGCTGCCGCAACCGGCGCATAGGAGGGATGGGCCCCCAGCAAGTTAGCCAGTGGCGCGTTTTCGTCGGTCTCCATCGCCAGGGTCGCGCCGCGCCGGCGCGAGGCCAGCCAGGCCAGGGCCGCGCTCAAGGTGGTCCGTCCCACCCCACCCTTTCCAAACAGGATAACGAGGCGCCGGCTCAGCAGCTCGTCGATCATCGGGTGCAAGGGAAACCGCCGCGGCTCTGTGCGAGAGCGCCCGCGCCCTTACCAGCGCAGTACGCTGGCGCCCCAAGTTAGGCCGCCGCCGCAGGCATTGAGCAGGATCAAGTCGTCGGTATGAATTAGGCCGGCTTGGCAGGCTTCGTCTAGGGCGATAGGGACCGAGGCCGCCGAGGTGTTGCCATAGCGATCGAGATTGGTGAAGACCTTGTTGGATGCGATTCCCAGCCGTTCCGCGACTGCGGTCAAAATGCGCAGGTTGGCCTGATGGGGCACTACCAGATGAATATCGGCGACGCTCAGGCCGGCCCGTTCGATTACCAGCCGGGTGATTTCCTCCATGCTTTTGACCGCGACCTTGAATAGTTCTGGTCCGCGCATCTTGAGCGCATCGGCGGGTTCACGGCGTGTTTGAGCGTCGGCGGACGCACGTGTGCCGGTGGCTCGCACCGAGAGCAGATTCCAAGCCTCGCCGGCGGCGCGCAATTGAGTGTCAAGGATGCCGCGGGGACCGGGCTCAAAGGCCATCACCGCCGCACCGGCGCCGTCGCCAAAAAGGACAGCAGTGCGCCGATCGCTCCAATCCACCATGGTCGAGAGCGCGTCCGCCCCTACTACCAGCACTCGCTTCCAGCCCCCGCCGCGCAATGCATGGTCAGCCACCGCCATCGCGTACAGAAAGCCGGAGCAGGCCGCGGCTACATCGAAGGCGGGTATCGAACTCAGCCCCAGCTCGCGTTGGACCTGGCAGGCGAAGGAGGGAAAGGCGTATTCCGAGGAGACCGTGGCGGCAATGATTGCATCGAGCTGCGAACCCTCCAGGCCGGCGGCCTGAAGCGCCTTACGACTGGCCGCGGTGGCGATATCCACCAGCGATTCGGCGTGGCCTAGGAGATGGCGTTGGCTTATCCCAGTGCGGGTCTTGATCCATTCGTCGGAAGTATCCAGGCGGCTTTCGAGGTCGGAATTGGTTAGACACAAGGCCGGAAGCGCACGGCCGGTGCCGATAATCCGTGAACCCATGGGTATGGTTTCCTGTCAGTTTTCGGTGTGCGGGGCGAAGGCCAGCGTGGTGTTGGTCCCGCCGAAACCAAAGGAATTATTCAGCGCCAGCCTGATCTTGGCCGGCCGCGCCCGGTTGGGAACATAATCCAGGTCGCATTCGGGGTCGGGATACTCCTGATTGATGGTTGGCGGCAGCATCCCGCGGCTGATCGCCAACACCGTATAGACCGATTCCACCGCGCCCGCCGCGCCCAGTAGATGGCCGGTCATCGATTTGGTCGAGCTGACCGCGATTTGGGCCGCGTGCTCGCCGAAGATTTGCTTGATCGCCTGGGTCTCGGCCAAGTCACCCTGGGGCGTGGAAGTGCCATGGGCGTTGATGTAGTCAACTTGGTTGGGGTCGAGGTCGTAATCGCGCAGGCACAGTTGCATGCAGCGCGCGGCGCCTTCGCCGTTGGGTGAGGGCGATGTGATGTGGTAGGCGTCGCCATTGGTAGCATAGCCGACAATCTCCGCCAAAATGGTTGCGCCGCGGGCCAGGGCGCGCTCGCGTTCCTCCAAAATCAGGATGGCGGCGCCGTCGGACATCACGAAGCCGTCGCGTTCACGATCGAAGGGACGACTGGCGCGTTGCGGCTCGTCGTTGCGGGTGGACAGCGCGCGCATCACCGCGAAGCCGCCCAGTCCCAACGGTGTGAGCGCCGCCTCGGTGCCGCCGGTGATGGCGGCGTTAAGGTAGCCCTGCTGGATCATACGGAAGGCCTCGCCGATCGCGTGGCTGGCAGAGGCGCAGGCGCTGGTGGTGGTCAAGTTGATGCCCTTGGCGCCGTAGCGGATGGCGATATTGCCCGGGGCCAGGTTGCTGATCAGCTTGGGAATGAAAAAGGGCGTGACCTTTTTCAGCCGGGTGGCGAGAAAATGTTTGTGATACTCCTCGATCGTCAGCAGACCACCGATGCCCACCCCGACGATAACCCCGATTAACTCAGCCTCTTCGGGTTCGAACTTCAGCGCCGATTCGCGCATCGCCTGCTCGGCACTGGCCATGGCGTACTGGATGAATAGATCCATGCGCCGGATCTCCTTGCGGTCGATCCAGTCCTCGGGGTTGAAGTCGCGAATTTCACCGGCGATTTGGCTGGGGAAATCGCTTACATCGAAGCGTTCGATACGACTGATGCCCGAGCGCCCCGTCATCAGCGCCTCCCAGTTACGCTCTACCCCGGTCCCCAGCGGCGTCACCAGCCCCGTCCCGGTCACCACAACTCGTCGATTCAAAATCCGTCTCATCGAGGAGGACCCTCGTCGGTCCTGAAGCCTTTTATTGTTTACTATTCGGCCGCTTGCGTCGAGTGCTGCCGCTCGCCCGCGCCGGTGGCTCTGCGTTTAGCCTTGAAGCAGTCGCAGTTCAAGAGAAGAATAAGAAAGGAACGCGGCTGAGCCGTAAAGTCAGCGGCGCGTTTTAGATAATCGGCCGGCGGCAGGGCGGGAGGAAGGGTCTGAGGGAGCGCAGCCTCGCGCTCAGTGCGCCGTCGCGCGATGGAGGGTTCGTGGCACTGGCAAGTGAAATCGACGAGGCCTTGAACCAGGCCCCGCTGGATGAAGTTTGCGTTAATTCCATCCGGGTGCTGGCGATCGACGCAATACAGCGGGCCAATTCCGGCCATCCCGGTCTGCCGATGGGCGCGGCGCCGATGGCCTATGCGCTGTGGAACGGCTTTTTGCGCCATAACCCGGCCCATCCCAAATGGTACGGCCGCGATCGCTTCGTACTCTCCGCCGGCCATGGCTCGATGTTGCTCTATAGCCTGCTGTATCTGACCGGTTACGACCTTACGCTTGATGATCTCAAAGCTTTTCGCCAGTTGGGCAGCCGCACTCCGGGCCATCCCGAAAGTCATCTCACCGCGGGGGTGGAGACCACCACCGGACCGCTGGGGCAGGGCTTTGGCAATGGAGTTGGGATGGCGATTGCGGCCCAACACCTGCGCGCGCGTTTCGCCCGTCCCGGTTTCGAGCTGTTCGATCATCGCATCTTCGCCTTGGTCAGCGACGGCGACATGATGGAAGGAGTCGCCAGCGAGGCGGCTTCGCTAGCTGGCCATCTGCAACTGGGCAACCTGATCTATCTGTACGACGACAACCACATCACGATCGATGGGTCCACCGCCATCACCTTCTCCGAGGACGTCTGCAAGCGCTTCGAGGCCTACGGCTGGCATATCCAGGTGGTCGAGGATGGCAACGATTTGACCGCCATCGGGTCGGCCCTGGCGCGCGCCTGCGCCGAACTGACGCGCCCCTCGCTGATTCGGGTCCGCACCCATATCGGCTACGGCAGCCCCCATCGCCAGGATAGTTCCGAAGCCCACGGCAAGGCACTGGGAGCCGAAGAGGTTAAGCTGACCAAGCGCAACTACGGTTGGCCGACGGAGGCGGAATTTTATGTGCCGGCGCGCGCTCTGGCTCATTTTCGCCAGGCCCGCGATCGCGGCGCCCGTTGGGAGGCAGAGTGGAACGGCGCGATGGAGCGCTACGCCAACCGTTATCCGCAGGAGGCGGCCGAGTTCCGCCGGATGCTGGCAGGCGAGCTGCCCTCGGGTTGGGATGAAGCGCTACCTGAATTCACCGTCAAGGATAACCTGGCCACTCGCGAGTCCGCCTCGCGCGCTCAACAGGCGATTGCCGCGCGGCTGCCCGAATTGTTCGGCGGCTCGGCCGATCTCAACGAATCGACCTTTACCGACGTCAAGGACGGGGGCGATTTCGAGCCGCAAAATTATGGCGGGCGCAACCTGCACTTCGGTATTCGCGAGCACGCGATGTGCGCCGCGCTCAACGGCATGGCCTATCATGGCGGAATCATTCCCTACGGCTCCAGCTTCCTGGTCTTTACCGATTATTGCCGCGCCTCGATTCGCCTGTCGGCGCTGGCCGGGCTGCACGTTATCTACGTGTTCACCCACGATTCGATAGGCTTGGGTGAAGACGGCCCCACCCATCAGCCGATCGAACATCTGACCTCGCTGCGCGCCATTCCCAACCTGGTCGTGATTCGGCCGGGCGACGCCAACGAAGCCGTACAAGCTTGGCGCGTGGCCCTGACCCATCGCGGGGGGCCGGTGCTGCTCGCGCTTAGCCGCCAGAAGGTGCCCACCCTCGATCGAGCAGCGATGGCACCCGCCACCGAGTTGAGCAAGGGTGGCTATGTGCTGTGCGAGAGCGCGGGTAAGCGGCCCGATATCATCTTGATTGGGACGGGCGCCGAGCTTCATCTGGCGGTGGAGGCCAAAACTGTGCTTGAGCGGCAAGGGGCGGCGGTACGGGTCGTCAGCATGCCCAGCGTCGAGCTGTTCGCCGCCCAAGAGCGCGCCTACCAGGAAGCGGTGCTGCCAGCGGCGATCAAGCGGCGGGTGGCGATCGAGGCGGGAGCATCGCTGAGCTGGTACCGTTGGGTGGGCAGCGACGGCGACATCGTGGGGATCGATCGCTTCGGAGCCTCGGGTCCCTATACCGAGGTTTTGAAGTATTTCGGCTTCACGGTGGAAAATCTGGTCGAGCGTGCCCGCCGTCTGTTGGCGGGTTGATATCCCCAGGGCGCGGCTCGCGATGTTGGGCAGGCTAGGCGCCAGGGCCAGTCAAGTGCTATTTTTATCCTCCAAAATCCCACTGCCGGCGGTCTTGGGACGCCGATGGCGTGGAGTCAGTGGAAGGCCAGGTTGAAAGAGCCCGAAATCATCGTTTTGGCAGACGGCAGCGCGATGGCGGTGCGCGCAGCCGAGGAAATTGTCCATTTCTCCGGCGAGGCGATATGCACCCATGGCCAGTTTTCCCTGTGCCTGACCGGCGGCAACACTCCAGCGCCGATTTATGAGTTGATCGCCACCCGCTTCCATCTCAGCGTGGATTGGAACGCGGTCCAATTGTTCTGGGGCGATGAGCGCTGTGTGCCTCCAGACCATCCCGCGAGCAACTACGGGATGGCCCAGCGCACGATGCTCTCCAAGCTCAGCCTGCGTGCCGACCAGGTTCATCGGATGCGGGGCGAGGATCCGCCCGAGGAGGGTGCGCGTGCCTATGAGGAGCTATTGCGCGAGCAGTTCGGATTGGAAGAAGGCGAGGTGCCCCGTTTCGACCTGGTCCTGCTAGGGTTGGGTGACAACGTTCACACTGCCTCGCTCTTTCCCGGTCAGCCCGCGTTGCATGAAAGCACGCGTCTGGTGGTGCCGGTAGATGTGGATGCCGAGCCGCGCCGCCGCCTGACTATGACCGTGCCGACGCTCAACCAAGCCGCGCGCGTGATGTTCATGGTCGCGGGCGAGGGCAAAGCGCAGGCGGTTAAGGCCGCCCTGCAAGGGCCGCGCGATCCGGAGCGCTTTCCAGCTCAATTGGTCGCACCCACCCACGGGGAAGTGATGTGGGTGTTGGACAAGGCTGCGGCGCGTCTGCTGAGCTGACGGCGCACGCAATTTGGGGGACTTGAATGGCTTGGTTTCTGCGCCATTGGACAGCGACCCTGGTAGTGGTGGTGTTGGCGGCCTGGGCGCTGTTGTACGTGCCGGGCACGCCCAGTTATGCGGTCTTTCAGTTAAAGCAAGCTATCGACGCGCGCGACGGTAGTCGCGCCGTGCGCTTCATCAACTTTCCCAAGGTGGTCCGCAGCGCCGCGGCTGAGATCGTCGCCCAGCAGGTGGGTCACAACGATCCCCTGGGTAGCGTGATTGGCAACGGCGCCGCCCAATTGTTCAGCTCGCCCGCGGCGGAGTTGGCTCGCAGTTGGGCCGAACGCGAGGTCGATCAGGGGGCGCGCAGAGTACAGATGCCGGCGACTGCGTTAGTGGCGGCGCTGGTTCTGCTCCATCGCGAGGGTGACCAGGCTTCCACCCGCTTTCGCGATCGCCAGGGCCGGCTATGGGACATTCGCATGGCCCGCAACGCTCAGGGGCGCTGGCAGGTGGTCGAGGTCAAGAACGTTCAGCAATTGCTCGCCAGCCTGCAGGGCGCGCCCAACTCAGCGGCCTCGGCCTCGCCCTGAGCTGGGGCGCTAGGCTCTTTAACCGCCATCAAGCGCCATGTAACGTAAAGCGGCGTGGCATCTTAGGCGCGCGTCGTGCGCCCCGGTTTAAAATAGAATTATGCGTCGTTCGGATTTGCGCAATCTGGCAATTATTGCTCACGTCGATCACGGTAAGACCACTCTGGTCGATGGTCTGCTGCGGCAGGCGGGCGTCTTTCGGGCCAACGAACAGGTGATGGAGCGGGTCTTGGATTCTTTCGCGCTGGAGCGCGAGCGCGGTATCACGATCATGGCCAAGAATACCGCCCTATTCTGGCGCGGAGTGAAAATTAACATCGTCGACACCCCCGGCCATTCCGATTTTGGTGGTGAGGTCGAGCGCAGTTTGTCGATGGTGGATGGTGTGATGCTGCTGGTGGATGCGTCCGAAGGGCCGATGCCGCAGACCCGCTTCGTGCTCAAGAAGGCGCTGGAAGCCAAGCTGGGAACCATCGTGTGCATCAACAAGATTGACCGCCCCGATGCCCGGCCCGTGGCCGTACTCGATGAGATCTACGATCTGTTCATCGACCTGGGCGCCGACGAGGCCCAACTGGAGTTTCCCGTCCTCTATACCAGCGCTCGCCAAGGCGTGGCTTCCTACGACGCGCAACAGGTGGGCACGGACCTGGCGCCGTTGTTTGAGACTATCGTGGCCCATTTGCCCGGTCCCGAAGTGCAGGCTGAGGCGCCCTTGCAGTTTCAAGCCAACAACCTGGGCTATAGCGATTATGTGGGCAAGCTGGCGATTGGCCGAATCGTGAGCGGCGCCATGCGCGCCGCTGCCAGCGTCGCCCATATTGGGCGTGACGGGGTGGCGAGACCGGTTAAAATCACCCACCTGTATACTTGGCGCGGCCTCAATCGAGTGGAGGTCGAAGAAAGCGGGGCAGGGGATATCGTGGCAGTGGCCGGAGTGAGTGACATCGACATCGGCGACACGCTGGGCGCGCTGGATGCGCCGCGCGCGTTGCCGCCCATTCGGATCGATGAGCCTACTGTGGCGATGACCTTTTCGGTCAACGATTCGCCGTGGGCCGGCCGCGAGGGAGAGTACGTGACCTCGCGCAAACTGCGTGAGCGCATCGAGTACGAGGCGCGCACCAACGTGAGCGTGCGGGTGGAGGAACTCAGCCCGGACTCGTGGCGGGTGGTGGCGCGCGGCGAGCTATCGCTGGCAGTAATCGTGGAGACGATGCGACGGGAGGGTTATGAACTACAAGTCTCCAAGCCCACCGTGATCACGCGTACCGATAACGGGGTGCTGCTGGAGCCGATGGAGTTGGTGATGATCGATTGTCCCGACGACTACATCGGAATCATTACCCAATTGCTGGCGGCCCGCCGCGGTCGCATGCGTGACATGAAGAACACCGGCGGTGGGCGGACGCGCTTCGAATTCGAGGTGCCCTCGCGCGGCATGATCGGCTTTCGCAACTCTTTTCTGACCGATACCCGGGGCACCGGCGTGATGCACGCGCTGTTCAATGGCTACGCCCCGTGGTGCGGGCCAATTCAGGCGCGGGCCAACGGCGCGATGGTTTCCGACCGCGAGGGAGTGGCCACCGCCTACGCCCTGTTTCATTTGCAGGAGCGCGGGGTGATGTTCATCGGGCCCGGTCAACCGGTTTATGAAGGCATGGTGGTGGGCGAATATTCACGCGAGATCAACCTGCCGGTCAACGTCTGCCGCGAGAAGAAGCTGACCAATATCCGGGCCGCCGGCCACGACGAGGCAATTCGGTTGACCCCGGCGCGCGCACTCAGCCTGGATCTGGCTTTGGAATGGATCGATGAAGAGGAGCTGGTAGAAGTCACGCCGCAATCGGTGCGCTTGCGCAATCGGGTGCTCAAGACGGCGCTGCGCAACAAACATCGGGCCGCCGCGACGGAATTAGCGGCTGCGGCCCGCACCTGAAATCAAGCGCGTGGTGGTCCGGCGTCGGCCTATTGCCTCTCCTAACGATCTTGAGCCGAAGCCGCGAGGTGGTCGATGGCACGCCTGCCGCGCTTAGCATTATGGTCGATCCTGTTTGTGCTGGGCGCAAGCCTGGTCGCTGGCTATGTGTTTCGCGCGCGGCTTGAGCGCTTGGGCAATCGAAAGTTAGCCGCCCTGATTGTGGCGCGCGTGGCGGCGCAAAGCGGCGTTCAGATAATTGCCACCGCCACCACCACCAGTTATTGGGGCCACCTGCGAGTCTATTTTGACCATCCACTGCTCGTACGCGGGGGACGGGAGCTGTGCCGCCTGAGTCAATTGACCCTAGTGTTCAGCTATCACGCCTTGCTGTTCAATCACGGCCTGCCCTTGCTGGCGATCGATTTGCGCGCACCTTGGCTGAGCTTGTCGGGAACGGGAGAGCCTCCCGTTGCGCGCCCCGATGCTCACATGGTAGCTCAGGTCCGCGCCCTGCTGCGTGAGCTGGCGGGAATCACGCGCGACGTCGAAGTGGAGGGCGGCCAAATCGAACTGGCCGACGGCCGCCCGCTGGCTCAGGATGTGCGCGTCAGCGCTCAGCGCCCCTTGCTGCGAGTCTCGCCCTGGCACATCGACGTATCGGCGCGGCTCCGGCCGCCCGACCTGCTCCCACTGAGGGCGCATCTAGAGCTACAAGTGGATGCTCGCCCAGAGCATGCCGCAAGTCCGCTGGCACGGGGGACGCTCTGGTTGGCCCAGGCGCGCCTGGATGGTTTGGCCATGGGTGGCGTGCAACTGAGTGGCGCACTGCAAGCCCGAAGCACGCTCACAATCGACGGGCAGGGGCAGCTCGAGGGCGCGCTCAACACTCAGGTCGCCCATCTGCTGGTCGCGGGCACGCGCCTGCGCAGCCCGCTCAGCGTCCAGGACGCATGGCTTAACACCCAGTTTCTGGCGACCCCTGACCAGATTTGGATCCATGCGCTCAGAATCGGGGTAGGTACCAAGCCAGCTTTGGCTTCAGCCCAAATTCGGCTCGCGCCGCAGTTTGCCGATCCGACGGTCAGCTTCAACTTGAGCTTGGCTCCGGTGCCGCTGACTTCGATTGGAGAGTTGGCGCAGCGGGTTAATGGCCTGCCCAGCGGCGTGGTGCGCATCAGCCAACTGCCCAGTGCCGGCACTCTGACATTGGATGAAGCGGCGGTGAGCGTCAGCCCGCGCCAATTACAGACTTGGACGGCGGCGCAGTGGGTGCACAATTCACGCCTGGAGATAAGTCTGGCCGGCGTCTCGCTTAAGTCGCAAACTCTGCGCTCGCTGCCGGACAACCGTTTGGACGGTCAGCTCAGCCTGCGCAATGGGGTGGTCAGCTTGACCCAGGCCCAGGCCCAACTGGGCCAGTCCGTGTTCAGTAAAATCGTACTGCAGGCTGAACTTTCACGCCGCCTGCGCCGAATAGCTTATCACGGCGCGCTAGCCGCAAAGTTGGATTTGGACAGCCTGTTTCCGCTGGTAATCGATAACCTCCCGCCAGTATTGCTGGCCGAACTGCATCCGCTCAAGGCCCTGGGTGGCCGTGCCGACGGCAGTGCCCAGGTGCGCGGGCAAGTGCGCGACTTCAAGTTACTTTCACCTGCCAGCTATGCGATCGTGGTACGTCCCTCCGCCGTCAACATGGAGCTCCGGCGCGAGCCCGCCCATTATGAGATTGTCGGCGGAAGCCTGAGACTGTCACCGCGAGGGTTGGTGGTTCGACGGATGGACGTGGCGGCGCGCAACGGTCACGCGATCGTCGATGCCGAGTTGGCTCGAATTGGGGCGAACCAGCAATTTGCACTGGAGCACTTGAGCCTGGAATTGCATCAGATCCAAGCCCAGGACTGGCTGCCCCACGTCGTCAGCCCCAAGGTAGTCGCGGTGCGTGGTCCCGTCGGTGGGCGGGTGAGCGTAAATCGCGCGACGTCCAGCGCTCACTTAAGCATGACCGGCGCCCTGACCATTGGCCCGGGCAAAGTGAGCTTCGGCTTTTTGCGCTCGCCCATCGTGCTAATCAATGTCGCTTCGGTCGCGCTGGCCCAGGGCGGCTTGACTCTAACGATGCTAGGCACTCGCTTCGAGGGGGCGCCATTGGACGTCAGGGTGAAAGTGCCCGACCTCGCGCAACCCGAGTTTCACATCGACGCGACCGCGCAGCGGCTGGACATCGGCGCCATCAAAGCGATTCGAATGCCGTGGACTCCGCCCACCCCGCCCAGCAATGACGACAACCGCTACGTGGTTCATCTGATCGCCGGCAATGCCACCTTGGGTCGGCTGGAGATGAAGGACTTGCAAGCCGATTTCACCCGCGGCTACAACCAATGGCGGGTTTCCAACATGCGCGCCGAGGCTCTGGGTGGCCGAATCACGATGGAACTGCGCGGGCGCCATTCCGACGATTGGGTCGATATCGGCGCGCGCCTGATTGGAGTGCAGGCGGCCGCGCTCCAGAGTTTGGGCGGCTGGCACCAAGCCATCCTGACGGGGAGCGTGGACGGGCAATGTTCGCTGACGGCCGATACCGACAACGATTTCTTCCAAACCCTCGCCGGCTATCTCTCGGTGCAGGTCCGCAATGGACTGTTAAAGCGCTTCACCCTGCTCTCCCGCATGCTCAGCTTGGTCGATATCAGTGCTTGGCTGAACGCCCGAGTACCCGACCCGCGCGTGGCCGGCGTCCCCTTTCAGAGCATCACCGCCAACTTCAGGGGCAGCGCCGGCGTGTTCGCCACCGACGACTTCCTGCTCGATGGTCCGGTGATGAAGATAACCGCGGCAGGTAAGCTGGCTCTGATCAACAACACCCTCGACATGCAGGTCGGGATGCGCCCCTTTCAGCTCCTGGATACCGTGTTCAGCAAGATTCCCCTGATTGGCGCGCGACTGGCCGCCAGCCAGAGCGGAATCGTGGCAGCCTATTTTCACGTCACCGGTCCGGTGACCAATCCTAGGGTGCTCCCGGCCCCGATTACCTCGATCAGCAAGCTCTTGATCAGGACCCTAGCGATCCCCATTAATTTGATTCGTCCTGACACTGTGCGTTGAACCTGGGAGGCAAGCTCTCAATGCTCGAGCTGACTTTGGTAAGCCGCGATCAGTGCCACCTGTGCGAAGAGATGGAGCGGATGCTGGTGGGCGAGTTACGCCATTATCCGCACCGCTTCAGGCGGCTGGAGGTCGGCGCCGAACCCGGGCTGGAGGAGCTTTATGGAACGGAGGTCCCAGTGCTTTTGATCAACGGTCGCAAGGCCTTCAAATATCGCTGCACGCCGGTCCAGTTGCGTCGCGCGCTGGCGCGTGCGGCCCGCTTGTTGCCGTGAGCGTTCCGGCCTTGCTGGTGTTGGTAACCGTGCCCGACCAAGCTGATGCCGCCGCGATCGGCCATGCCCTGGTGGAAGAGCGCTTGGCGGCCTGTGTCAACCTGATAGGCCCGATCCGATCGATCTATCGCTGGGAGGGAACGGTTGCGGACGAGGGCGAGTTTTTGCTTTTGATCAAGACTCGCCCCGAGCTGTATACAGCGCTCGAAACGCGGGTGCGGGCCTTGCATTCCTACCAAGTGGCGGAAGTCATCGCCGTGCCGATCGAGCGCGGCTCCGCACCCTACCTGCAATGGCTGGCACAGGCTACAGGAACGCCTGGCCGCGGCTCTCCCCAATGAGCGAAGGCGGCCGTGCTAGCAACAAACTCCTGCGTGAAATAAGGCTCGCCTGTATGGCCTTTCTCCCTTTCTTCCCCCATGATGTGTCATAGCGGAGGGTGAAGATGGGGGTGACCGCAGGCTGCGCCGTGCCGGCCTTCACAACCCCCTTTCCCCACGACGCGGGGGGAAGAGAGAGAAAAGAATGTCCTTGCCATAGCGGCCGATCATTTTGCTGCGTAAGCGAGGTGCCAACAATTTTGTCTTGTGCATAATTCCTTTAAACATAATCAAAGCCCTGATGCGTCCCGAGGAAATCCGAAAATGAGAAAAATTGCTGGCCGCCAAACCAAAATTGCTAGCCTGCTGGTCGCGGTGGCGTTCGGAGGAGCTGGCCTGTGGCTACCGGGGGGGCCGCTCCAGGCCGCATTGCTTGCGGTCAGGGGAGTTTTGGCCCCGGTGGCCTATGCTGCCCCCGCGGGTAGTAACGACCCCCACGGATCGGCAGGCTCTCCACCGCAAGAGTCGCCGCAATTCCTGAAGATCCTGAATACGATTCCCGGCGGCGACGTGCAGCCGTGCAGTGTCCTGGCCGATCCTTACCCGTCCTTTAACGGGGTTGCGATCGATCCCAAGGCCCGCCTGGCAATCCTGACTGACCCCAATTTGCGCAGTGCCATGATTTACGATCTCGACGTCGCCGCCGCGCCCCAAGCCAAGGGAATCACGCCGCGCAAGGCGTGGGTGCGCGGGCCGGCGACCTGGCTTTCCTTTGCTACTGGGGTGGCACTGGATCCGGTGCGCCAGCGCTTTTATGTGACCGAAAACGACTGGGGCGACGATCTGGCCAATTTTCCCTATACCGCCAACGGCGATTACAAGGCGCACGTGCTGGCGATTCCCCATGGCACTTACGGCATCGGAATCAGCCAGCGTTACGGTCAAATCGCGCTGGCGATAGAGCACTCCATTCAGATCGCGTTTTTCAAGATCGGAGCGCAGAACGCCGACCCGCCGCTGCGCTCCATCCGCGGCCCGCACACCGGCCTGGCCGATCCGCACGGCTTGTTCTGGGACGAGAAGAACGGCGAGATTGTGGTGGCCAATTACGGCAATTGGTCGCAAGGACAATGGGATCGGGATTATCCCGGCGGCGGCCATTACTATCCCCCTTCAATTACGGTTTACAAGGACGATGGCAAGGGCGACGTGGCCCCGCTGCGGGTGATCGAGGGCAGCAAGACCCGGCTTAACTGGCCCACCGGGGTGATGGTCGATACGAATCATAACGAGCTGTTTGTAACCAATCAGGCGGCCAACCAGATCCTGGTGTTTGCGCGCACTGCCAGCGGCAACGTCGCGCCGCTGCGCGTGCTGGGCGGGCCGCGCACGCTCATCAGCCATCCGATGGGAGTGGCCTACGACCCCGTGCGCGACCAGATTTGGGTGGCCAACTACGGCCACACCGCCGAAGTGTTCGCGCGTGCCGCCGGTGGCGATGCGGCTCCGTTGCGGGTGATTCGCAATGCGCCGGCGGGCACTCCGGAGGCGGGTTTTGGCGGTCCGTCGGCGATTGCCTACGACAGCCGGCGTGATCAAATCCTGGCCACTAATTGAATCAGCGATCCGCGTATCGCGGCATTTGCCCGTGAGGCAAGTGGAAACGTACTGCCGGCAAGCGTGATCGAAGGTCAGCATACCAAGCTGACTCGAGTCGCCCACGGAATTGACTACGACCCGGTTCATGACTTGATCGTCGCCAGCGAGCCGCTGGCCAGCTCGATTGTAACCTATCGCGGCGGCAGCAACGGTGACGTGCCGCCCGTGCGCGTGATTCAGGGCACGCGGACCAAAATTCATTCGCCCTGGCAGGTGGCGGTGGACAGCGCGCATAACGAGATCTGGTATGCCGACTTCGGCGGCGGTTACGTGGCCGCCTTTCCTTTGATGGCAAACGGCGACGTCGCGCCGTTGCGGACTATCCGCGACCACGAGGACGGGATGCGCGGAGTGTCGGGCGTGGCGGTCGACCCTGAGCGCAATTTGGTGTTCGTGGCCGCGCGTAGCGCGCATGCCCCGGGCGCGATCTTGGTCTTCGATCGCTTGGCTGATGGCGAGAGTAGCCCGCGCGCGATAATCGCCGGTCCGACCACCGGTATCACCGGTTTGTGGCACGTGCAGGTGCACGGTGGCAAAATTTTCGCTTCCATCACCGGCAACGACTACCGGCCGCCTTACGATTCGGGAGGCTACGCGCCAGTTGCCGATTGTAAGGGGCCGATCTCCGAGTACGCGCCGCGTCCGCTGGGCTTCATTGCCATCTGGAATGAAAACGACCATGGCGACGTGCCGCCTCGTGCGATCATCCGGGGCCCTTCCACCGGTATTACGACCATCACTGGGCTAGCGATCGATCCGATCCACGGCGAGGTGTTTACCCGCGGGACTCTCAACGGAGTACTGGCATTTTTGATTCCAAATTTTTTCTAGTTTGGTCTTTTAACCCTAAAGGCGGACCAGTATGCCGCACTCAGGTTGCGCTCTCACCGGCGCGGCGTGCTGGCTGCCCTCTGCCGCAAAGAAGCGGGCGAGGGGAGAAAAGTCTGAGGCAACTAATCCCATATAGCCTGTGAAAAAGTAAAACAATAGCCGCTCTATATATAAACTAGGATAAATAAGAAAAGCACTTCGTGGTCGAAGAAACCGCTACCTACTTAGTGAGTAGGACAGCATTGCCCGCCCATAGTTGGCGGTGCGGAGCCGCCCGTCATACTGTAACGGCTAAGCTGTTGCCAAGTCGTTCGGCTGCGCGCCTGGTTTAGCGCATAGGGGAGCGTGGCTGCCATCGTCCAGCGACGCCAGATCTAGTACGAAGATAAGGGTAACAATTTAGGCGGCTTAGGGCGTGCAGCAGGAGGGTATATCGCGGCCGGCCTTGTTTCTTCAAGGCCGGCCGCGATACGGTTGGTTTACTGGGTGATCTCGTTCAGGCCGGCAGGGTTTCCAAAGCGATCGTAATTGACGAATCGCTTGGGAGCTTCCTGATTGTACCAGAACCCAGTCATCGGTGGCAGCAGGTTGGAGTTGTCGAAGTTCTGGAAGTCGGGATTGATGTGCGCCCAGACCCCGCTATAGAAGGAATAGCCGTTGGTGCCAGGAACCCGCTTGGCCGGGTTGTAGTTGTACTGACCGCGCCAGAACTTGCCATTCTGATCGAAGTCGTCGTACGCGATGGACATGGTCTGCTCTTTGTCCAGCCAGTCGTAGTGCTGCGCCTCGCAATAGCCAGCGGCATGAGCAGGCGTACGCTGCATTGCAAGCTGCAGCCAAGGGCGGGCTTCCCAATGGCCGCCTATCTTAGGGGTGGGGAAAATCCCGTAATGGATTTCCCAATTGTGATAATCCCCGGCCTGCTTGAAGCGGTCCTCCGGCACAATGTAGGTGATCTCGTACTTGGTGCCTAGGTACTGGGCCTTGAACCAGGTTGGGGGCAACTGGACGCGAGAGTGGTCGTCGTAGCTGAAATTTACGTTGGCCACGAACGGTGCGCAGCGCGCGGCTTGGGATAGCTGCAGGACGCGGCGAATGCTGGGGATATAGGCCCAGTTGTCGGGAATCCGCGAGGGATCCATGTAGTCCCATTCCACCCCGGCGATATACTGGAGCTGGGTGGGATACAATTGTTCGGTGTAGTTGGTGAAATAGACTCCTTTATCTTCTCCGGGCGAGTTTGGAATGGTCATCGGATAGACTGCGTCAGTGTTAGCTTCCACCACGTAGTCCATGGTGTAGGAAGAGCCCTCGAAGCGGTTGCCGTAGCGGTCGATGCTTAGGGTGTGGACCCCATAACCCACCATCACCGCCGGCTGATACTGAAAGTAAGCATCATACATCAGTTTAAAGCCGGCCAGGGGGTCGTTACGGTCCAGCTTGTCGTAAGGGAACGGCATCCCGGCGATGTACCCCTTGATGTTGTAGCTGCCGTCGCCGGTGGGAACCAGTCTGACCTGCTTGCTGTATTTTTCGGTGGCGTCCCAGTAGGTGGAAGGTACCGGATAGGATTGCGTCGGCGCGATTACGATTTGGAGATCCGGTGGCATGCTATTTTGCGGCGCAGTTTCGGTACATTCGTGCTGCCAGCCGACGTCGAAATGGTCGAGATACTGCTGGCAATTGGCCTTGGTGATGACGGTGCCAACCGGCACCTTGGCGAACGGATCCGCGTGAGCGGTGCTCAGCAGTCCGAAGGAAACAACACCCACACAGAGGGCGAGAATAGCCCTTTTGTTCATGGCAAAACACTCCCCACAAAAGCGGTTTTAAGAGAAATTATGCTTGCTAGAGAATCGGAAGGGAGGTGAACGGCGCGTTGTCAGCTCCGGGCGGCGCCATCCTTCGCGCCAGTCGGGGCAGATCGATCGGATTGGCGAAAAGCCCAGGTTCCGGGCGCGGTCGCAAGATAAGGGGCGGACGCGAGAGGATCTCCCCGATCGGCATCAGGCGGGCTCGAGCGTTGGCAAAGTCGGTATTCGAGACCGTGTTGGCGCAATCTTCGCAAACGCACTTGCTGGCGGTGGTCACGGCCACCCCTCGTGGCGAACACAGCATCCGCACTCCGGTGCGTTCGCTAGGTAGCAGAGCCACGCTCACCAAGCTCAGCGCCAAGAGCAGCCGAGTCAGGTTCTGCAGCAGCGTGAATGGTTGTTTCGCTTGCAAGGAACCGCGCTCCAATTCTTTCTGATACCACGCCCGCGTTTTGCAAGCTAGCGACTAAAGGCGACCGTCTTAGTACCAAGGCAAGGAGGGCGGCGGGTCGAAGGGATCGATGTTACGCCAATCCACGGTTTTTTCGTAGCGAATCGCCATCGCTCGCACCCGCCCATAGTCGGGCGAGTGCTCCTGGCCAAAGACCGGCTGGCCTTGCTCCAGCTTGCGCAGCCCCTCAAGCAATAGCCGGCGCACCCGGATTACGATGCTGTCGCTGGAGCCCAGATATTCGCGGCTGCGATCGACAATGGGACCCATTGCTTCCTCGACCGCGAAATCCTCATAGATGAAATTACGCGTGATGCCCGTGAAATGCCCCTCCCGCATGGCCGCGCGGTCTTGATGCCACAGATTGTCGATACTGCCTAGATCACCGCAGAAATTGTTGGGGTCGCCCCGTTTTCTTATGCCCTCGATGAACTGATTGTCCTCGGCCAGGGGTTTGTCGGGGTGGTACCAGAACAGCCATTGGGCGTTCCAATGGTCGTCGATCGGAATCGCGCACATCGCGAAATTGGGCTGTGGGTGGTCGTTGGGAATAAAGGAAAAGTAGGGCAGTACGACTTCGCGGATACGGGTATAGAAGGTGCCATCATCCAAATCGCGGATTGCCGCTTCGCGGAAACCATAGGGCCGTTCCATCACTTCGAACAGCGGAGCGGTGCGAGTGGCTAAGCGCGTGGTGGTGGTACGAGGACGCAGCCAGGATTGATGCAGAATCCCCAGATGGGCCGAGTCCAGCACCTGCTCGAAGGCCTGCAGCCAGTTGCAATGCACGCTGCCGCGAATGGCGTAACAATGCGAGGCGGGAAGACGATTGAATTCGAAATCGAAAAAGCGCGGCGGTGTCGCAGCCGTTCCAAGGTAGACCCAAATCGCTCCACCCGCCTCACGCACCGGATAATGGCGTACGCGTACCTTGGCGGCGAATTCGGCCCGTCGCTCGGGTGGCTCGGAGGGCACTTCGACCACCTTGCCCGAGACGTCGATTTTCCAACCGTGAAAGATGCAGGTCAGGGCGTTGTCTTGATTGCGCGCCAAGGCCAATGAAGTGCATCGATGGGGGCAGCCTTCGTCGAAAAAGCCCACCTGTCCATTGCTTGAGCGGAAGGCGACGAAGTTCTCGCCCAATAACCGCACCCGTATCGGTGCACCGTCGGCCTCCACTGCGGCGGAACGCAGGGCCGGAGTCCAGAACTCCCGCAACATCCGCCCCATTGGTGTGCCCAGCCCCACTCGC